>JAKASW010000239.1 GCA_021818875.1 Bacteroidota bacterium | reverse complement strand
GATCTAATGGCTGCCAATTTGTGATTGCATCGGGTACTCAGTAGTGGCGCATCTAATGGGGCTATCTAGATGCCAGGCCGAGAACTCCTCTGGAAACCACAAAGACTCAAAGGCTCAAAGAAAAATGCTTGGTATTGGTGTCGTTGCACAACACTTAGTGCCCCTGCCTGCTGGCAGGCAGGTTGGTGACTTGTCACGAAGTGATGCCTTTGGCAGTGGTTACACTTTTCGGCCAGATCTCTAGTCAGAGGTAAAGGGGATCCTTGACTAGGGTTTCGGGTCTTCGATTTGCCGTTATTTCGACGATGTCTTTTTTCGTTGTCCTCGCTGCTGCCTCTTATGATCGTGCCTTCTTCTGGCTAGCCTTCTCTTTGCTCGATACTTTTGATTGCTCTCTTTGCCATCTGCACCAGCCTTCCGTCTGATTCCACTTTCATCCTCTCCCTGAGCAGCGGGATGACCGACTTGTTCCCGATTTTTGCCAAGCCTGCTAGGGCGCCGAATCTTACCCAGATATAAGGATCGGAAACATATTTCGAAAGAAGTGAGAGCGTCTCTTTAGGGTGCAGATGAAGCTCCACTAGAACGTGTACGCCTTCTGTGCGCAGCTCGTAAGGCTCGCCATACTTGGAGTAATTCACAGCTATCTCATAAGCCATATTATGACGCACCTTCATCAGCGCGTTCAACCCCGCAATTCGGATGATGTTCCCGTAGGAGCTTCTGGCAAGCGCAGTGTATATGACATGGAGTGCTTTTGCCGAATCGACATCGCTGAAGGCTGTTACAGCCGCTGCTCTGACAAAGTAATTTGTTCTATCATAGAACAGTCTGCTCATCAGGTCTTCGATCTGGCTGTCGCCTTTATATTGCCCGAGCGAATTTACCGCAGCTACCTCGACTCGCGCGTCGGCATCATTGGTGGCTGCGATCAATGCCTCTTTCGCTTCGACGTCGTCGTAGTCGTTCAACAAAGTGGCACACTCACTGCGAACGGCCCAGAAACTGTCGTGCTTCAATGAGGAGATTAAATGCTTTTCTGCCTGGGATTTGTAATCTTGCTTCAATTGGCTTGCTGCCCAAATCCTTCCGACAACGTCCGAATCGTTTTTCAACTGATATGCAAGTTCTCTTTCTGATTTGTGAAAGTGAACCTCATCAAGGAGCCAGTGCCCTTCGTCAAAATTCACCATCAACGGCTTGTTAGGGACACTGAATGTGAATGTATTCGTCAGTGAGTCGACCCATACTCTCTTCGTTAGCTTTTCGGTTGGAGTGACGAGGTAAATATCGACGGGCATTTTGTAAACCGGAGTAAGGCTGTCAACTTTCTGAACCTGTTCCACCTTCATCACAACGTCGCCGGCGTTTTGGTGATAATTGTAGCTTACGTCGAAAACCGGATGCCCGGCATCGTATAGCCATTCTTTGAAGAGCCATCTAAGATTGTATCCGGTAGACTGTCTTATCGCTTCGAGAAAATCATGAGTTCCTACCGGAAGTCCCTTATACCGTTCTATATAGTAGTGGATCGCTTTTTGGAAGAGGGGTTTGCCGATTACAAACCTGATCATGTGCAGAATAGATGCTCCACGCGGGTATATGTAGTTATCGAACCTGTCCACCGGATTGTAATACCTTCTATTAACCGTCGGCTCGCGTCTTCGATTGTCCGTTGCAATGGTCTCATTGTGGTTCTGGTACATCTCGTATTGAAACTCGTCCTCGCCGTACTCGTGCTCACGGAACATCGCTTCGAAGTAAGTAGCGAAACCCTCGTTGAGCCAGGCATTTGCCCAGTTTCGAGTGGTCAGGAAATCGCCGAACCACTGGTGTGCTGTCTCGTGAGCAATCAATGAAACGCTCGATATTTGAGGCTCGGCATTTTTATCATGGATGGTACGATCCGTCAGCGTAATTGCCGACACGTTTTCCTCGCCTCCCCACGTGAAGTTAGTCACGCATGTCAATGCCTGCTTTTCCCAGGGAAAAGGTTGGCCGGTGAATGTCGAGTAGAATCTCAGAACCTCAGGTTCTATGGCAAAATTCTTCTCAACAAGATTCCCGTACTTCGGATCAGCATAGAAGTAAATCGGGACCTTACCATAATGGGTCTCAAATTTATCAAAGACTCCGGCGATGACGGAGATGAGATAATCTACATGCGGTCTCCTTTCCACCCAGTCGAAGACTTTTTCTTTGCCACCATCAGTAGGAGTGACTCTTTTCAAAACACCGTTCGAAATAACGGTCCAATTGGATGGGACAGTCGTAATGACTTCACTGCTCGAAAAATCGTCAGGATAGTCATGACAGGGAAACCAGTATCTTGCGTCTTCCGGTTCACTCATGCTCCACACTTCAGGATTTCGTTTGGGATAACCGGAATCTGGGGATATGAAGAAGATGCCTCTCGAAGGATGGGTAGAGTAGGTTATGCTGTAAGTCAGATAATTGTTCAGTCCGTAGCTCCTGCCGAATATCAAAGTCAGGATTCTCCCGTCGTATCGATAGTGGAGCGGCCGACCATTCATCGTGACCCTCTCGATAGTCATATCGACGGCATTCAGATGAAGTGAATCAAGATGAGTGCGGAGAGGTACAACGGACTCCGTCGCGACTCCCAAAACCGTTTTGGTCTTCAAATCGAACTTCAGGTTGAGTTTGATATTTGTTGTGTGGAATTCCCTGTTCGGCTCATGATGGATCGGCGGAAGTGCCTGTGGTCTTGCCGTCGAGAGAGCCAATGCGGAGAAAATCAGGATAAGGTACTGTTTCATCACTCGGTGCTCCTTTGTTTTGTTCTGTAATTGCTACACTTTCCCCACGATCAAAGCTACAAGCCCGAATACCATCATCAGCTTATATCCGAAGCTTGCCTCTGAGAAGCTTCGTCTTGATTGAAGCAAATAGATTATGTAAATGCCGATAGGAAAGATTGTTAGGCCGCAAACGGTGAGGAATTGAATCGGCAGGATCTTCGTCTGGTAGGCGGCCCAGACTAATGCAAGAAGAATGATCGTCAGTATTATCGACAGAAGAGCTGAAAAGCGCGTCCCATGTTCGGTGGCAATCGTTCTCACTCCGGTCTTCTTATCCATTTCGACGTCTTTTCCGTCCTTTATTATTTCCCGGATGAGATTTGTCATGAAGGCGAACAAAGCGGCCGGATACACATCCCGGAAATCATTCACGACGGCGCCACCATAGATGAAAGTGGTACCGGCAAGAAGCGCCACTGTGAGATTCCCGAAGAAGACTGTCGGCTTCAGCTTGTAGCTATACAGAACTATCAGGAGCGACCCGATCACTGCGATAATGAATACGGGTAAACTTATGATCTCGCTGATGACGAGTCCTGCAGCAATTAGGGCGATGCTTATCGTCCTGGCGTGGTCAGGTGCTGTTTTCGCGAGGACCGCCGGCTTCCGTGAGCTGTTGACTTTGAGGACATCGATATCAAAAAGGTTATTTCTCATATTCCCGCCGACCGTTATCAGTGAAGCTGCAATGGCGGCAGCCAGGACGCGTCCATTGTGGGCAATGTTTGCTCCGCTCAGTATCGCCGCGCACTCCACACTCAAGAAGATGATCACCGCATTTGCGACGCGGGCAAGTCTAAGATACCTCAGCATTCTCAGAACTGATTCACAATTCCAAAACTGATCTTGCCGTCGACGAATGATTCTCCTTTCGCGAGCGCGAAGCTGGCTTTCAATATCCCAAGACCCGTTTCAACTTGTGCGCCGACACCGTAACCGTAAAGAGAGAACGAAATAGCGGGGGTGTGAGCGAGAGGGTCTGCCTGGCTGTAAATGTATCCGAGATCAAAAAAACCGAATAGGAATGATTCTCTGCCTGTCAGGAACCGATACTCAATGTTCGTCCAGGCTGCCTTCGAAGCGATAAACTGGTTCTCCAGGTAACCGCGAATCGTATTTGTCCCACCGATCCTGTACATATCTGTCTGATCGAGTCCGGTTCCGCTGACCTGCTCTCCATGAAGCCCGATTGCCATCACCTGACGCGGAACCAATTCGTTGAAGAATGAAAGACCGACACTAACATGCTGTGTGTAGTTTGTGAGCCTTGTGCCCGGAGTGATCAATTCCGATGGTCCATATATTTTCTTTTGACCGAACTGTATTTGCGTCTGATAAAGTATTCCTCGCGTCGGGCTGTAGATATTGTCCCTCGTGTCGTATATGACTCCAATCCCGAGGTTCAGCACTCCGCTTTCGTACACTGAATAATTACTGCTCGCTTGGAGGAGCGGGGTTGTCGACACGGTGCTCAACGATACGTTGGCATTGAAGTCGTCGTTGAACATGAAGATACCGTCTACTTCGAAATTCCTGGTGACTGAAGTCGAGTCTTGCTGCCTCTGTGAGAAGCTTAGGTCGGCGTTCGCCGGATAGCCGAATATGTACGGTTCCTCATAACCGATTGACAACTGCTGTGTCAACGTTGTCTCTTGGTTCCAATGTGCACTGAACTTCCTTCCTGTTCCGAAAAGATTTTGCATCGAGATATCTATCATTCCGGTAAAGTAGCCGGACTGGCCGGCCTGTGCTGGAACATATCCAATAACTCCATCAAAAGTGTTCGTGTTCCCTTCTGCCACCCTGACAAGAACGCCGGTGGTATCACCCTCCTGGAAAAGTTCCGGTTCGCTCACGCTCTGGAAGAAACCCAAGTTTTGAAGGCGCTGCCGCGCCAGCGTCATTTCGTGTTCGTTGAAAAAAGATCCTGCCGGGATTCTGAGCGCGCGCAGTATTACATATTCCTTTGTCTCGGTGTTTCCTTCTATACGTATAGCTTCGATCCGGACACGTTTTCCTTCGTTCAAGGTTAGAGCGATGCCGAGCGAGTCAGCACCTCGGTCTCTGTAAATGTACAGACTGTCGATGGATATTTTCGCGAGCGGAAAGCCTGCGTCGTTGTACTTTGTCAGCAGGTAGCTTATGCCTGATTCAAGTTGACTCTGGTCGAGTGCATATCCACGATGGATGTCGAGGTCTTCGACAAGTTGTGATTCCGAGAAAAACCGGGCACCAAAGATCACAATCCTTCCAACAAGTAGCTGTGGCCCCTGAGAAATAAAAATCGTCAGATCCGCGTTCGTCCTTGATCGCGAAGTTGAAACAGTGAACGAGTCGACCTTGCAGAGGAGGTAACCGCTGGCATAATAGTCGGCCAGTAGCTGAGAAATGGAAGACCATACGCGAGACGTGTCGGCGACGGAAAAACCGAGAGGTTGAAATGCCTTTGACAGATCGGCATCGGAGAAAGCAGAATTGCCTATAAACTTCACTTCGCTAATTTTTGTTTGGGCAACCAACGCAGCAGGAAACAATATGAAAAAGATGAATGGTAAAACTCTCAGCCGCAGAATTATTCGGATCGAACCAAACATGGTTTGTATTGGAAGTTAAGAAGAGAAGAGGAGAAGAAACAGGGAGACTCTGGACGCTTCTGCAATCGTTGGCTTAAGTCCGCCATTCATTGAAACGAACGGTTAGCAAAACGAAACTGCTTTTTGGCGGTTGTTACAGCTGCCGGAGACAGGTTTGAAGATGCAGGAGATCATTCTAGTGGATGCTGGCATTAATAACTAGGGCTCTACTTATCGCTGTGAAATGCCTGAATTGCCTTTACGCCAAGCTCATCGGTTTGAAGCGACCTGATCGCCTTCACTGCTGCCGAGGCCGCAGAAAGCGTCGTCGCAAAAGAGACGCGATGTTCGATCGCTGCCCATCCGATTTCAAATTCATCTGTTCTCGCTTCTTCACCAAGCGGTGTGTTCACGATGAAGTTTATCTTACCGTTCTTGATATAATCCACGATGTTCGGCCTTCCTTCGCTCACCTTAAATATCTTCTCGTTCTTAATTCCATTTTCGGTGAAGTATCGCGAAGTTCCTTCGGTCGCGATTATGCTGAACCCGAGATTGGTGAAGTCACGTGCAATGTCGATCGTAGTCGTCGTTTTGTCGTTGTCATTGACGCTGAAAAGCACCGCGCCCGTCGCGGGCAACGGATTTCCAGCCGCGGCCTGGGACTTTGCGTATGCAGCGCCGAAGTTGGAATCTATCCCCATCACTTCACCGGTCGACCTCATCTCCGGTCCAAGGAAGACCTTTACGCGAGTAAAGCGGTTGAAGGGGAACACGGCTTCTTTTATCGCAATATGATCGAAATGATTGTTGGCGGTGTCGACTTTCAGGTCGCGGAGTTTCTTGCCGAGCATGACTCTGGTGGCAATTTTGGCCAGCGGAATGCCCATACTTTTACTTACGAACGGGACAGTCCGACTCGCGCGCGGATTCACTTCGATAACATAAACGACGTCATCCTTCATGGCATACTGAACGTTCATCAGGCCGACTACCTTCAGAGCGCGTGCCA
>JAKASW010000238.1 GCA_021818875.1 Bacteroidota bacterium | reverse complement strand
TAATCGAAATAATCCATGTCGTCGCTTTCAAGAATCTCTTTGTAAGCAACCGTTGCATGATATCCGCCCAGTACAGTTTTGACCTCAGGCAATGCGCTTTTTGCAATCTTGGCCAGCTCCAGCATCTCCGAATATTGAAAGACCATACAACTGAAACCTATCACATCAAAACTATTTCTCTCGAGATACTTCTTGAAGTACTTTTGGGCGTCTGAATGAAGCGCGACAAGATCCAGTATCTTTACGTCGCAAATCCCGCGATTGACGTTGGCTGCGATCGATGAAAGTCCGCCATTCGGCAGCCTTACCAGAAATGTACCATAGCCGGTCACCCTGGAACTCGCAACAAGCAGTGAATTCATCAATCGGCCTCCTAACATCCGCATAGTTAGTAACTTTGGCTGAATAATTTAGGCATAATATATCGGCACTGCAAATTTATTCAAATGCCGCTGATCGTTAAATTATCTCATTACGATTGGCGTCAAGTCGATCACTTAAATTCTATTTCTCTCATTCGACGGAACATTATGGCAAGAACCAAAATAGGAGCTTACGGCGCGGCAGTATTCGCAATTATCGTCTGCGGGCTTGTTCCCCGCGCATCTGCCCAGGCAAGCTATGACGAATTGATATCCGAAGCACGCACCCTTTCGTATAATGTGAAGTTCGACGAAGCAGAAAGCCTTTTTGCCGCAGCGAGCCGTTTGTCCCCGTCGAGGCCCCAGTCTTATTTCGGAATTGCGCAAATCAGACTTTGGACATTCCTTGGAACCGAGAATCCGTCAGATTTCTCCGCTTTCAATAAAGCCTCCGACCGGGCCGTCTTCATGGCACAGCATGCGCTCGATGCTGACCCCCATGACTACCGGGCAACCTTCCTTCTCGGCGAATTGTATCTTAATCGGACATTAGCAGAAGTCACCGCTCATTCCTTTCTTGCGGCTTTCTGGAATGTACGATCTGCTTATGGATATTTTGAAAAGACACTGGAGCTGAATCCAAAATTCTACTCGGCGTATCGCGGCGTGGGCGAGATTCATTACTTCTTGAACCTCATACCGGGCGCTGCAAAATGGATTTTGCCGCTTGCCGGTTTGAGCGCAGACAAGGCCAAAGGTTTTTCTGAGATCAGGCTGGCCTATCAGGAAGGAACCGTTGATAAAGTTGAAGCGACACTTTCACTTGCACAGGTGTATGAGACATACCTGGCAGAGTATGACAGCGCTGAAGCGCTGATGCGCAATCTTGTCACAGAATTCCCGAACAACCCGATGTTCAATTATCATCTGGCGGTTGTCCTCCTGAAAGAAACAAAGCTCCACGAGGCAGAGCATTACCTGGATGCTGTACTTCGAATGAATGACCCGACCTTCATTGTGCTCAACAATCTCTCGATCTTTTTGAAAGGCGATGTCTACTTCAAGCTCAATGAATTTTCCAAAGCGATCAAATACAATGAGATTTTCCTGAACAGAACGAAAGGGCCGGACTACACCGGCATAACGAATTACAGGCTGGCAATAAGCTATAGAGCGATCGGTAAATTGGACAGCATGAGAAAGTGTCTGGTGAGAGCTAAGAATGGAAACAGCAGCATATATGACGATTCCTACGCCGACAGGCAAAGCGAGAAATTCCTGAAAGCCGGTATATCGAGAGATGAGCTCAAGCTGATAGAGATGAGAAACGATCTGGCTGCGGGAAAATTTGAGGAGGTGTATTCGATCCTTATCCCGGCGATGAAGAACATCCATGATATCAACCTGCAAGCAGAAGGATTCACAATCCTATCGGAGGCTGCAGTAAGACTTGGAAAGTTTGCGGAAGGCTTGAAATATGCCGAGAGTTCCGACACGATTGATCCGGAAGATGAAAGCTGGGTGAGACCAAGATCATGGTACCTGACCGCCGCGTGCGACTATCATTTCGGTTACTTTGACGCAGCTCGCACTTTCCTGAAAAAAGCTGCAGGCACTGACGCTTACGAGAGGGATGATCGGTTCAGCGCGGCGGTGAACAATCTGGAGAGAAAGCTGGAGAAAGACAAAAACTAGATACTGACCTTCAAATTAGATCGAGTAACTTTTCGGCCCACCGCATCCAGTGCCTCGTAGTTAGCTGAGATTGTTCTATCTATATCCGCCGGGGTGTGAGCTGCGGAAATAAACGCCGCTTCGAACTGCGATGGGGGAAGGTAGATCCCGCGTTTAAGCATTTCTGAAAAATAAAGACCGAATTTTTTGGTATCGCTTGTCAGGGCAGCTGTGAAATCGACGACATTTTCCGGAGTAAAGAAGAGCGTGAACATCGAACCCGCCCGATTCAATTGGTAACCCAGACCAAGCTTATTGAGGTTCCTCAGGATCCCTTTTTCAAGGCGTGCACCGAGTTTTTCAAGTTTTGTGTAAAGAGATTTCTGCCTGTCGAGCATTCGCAATTGTGCCAGCCCGGCAGCCATCGCCAGCGGATTGCCGGAGAGTGTACCAGCTTGATAGACGGGTCCGTCAGGAGAAATCATTCTCATGATTTCCTCCCTTCCGCCATAGGCGCCAACCGGCAGACCGCCCCCGATGATCTTTCCGAAAGTTGTCAGATCGGGTTTAAGTTCATAGATTTGCTGCGCCCCACCACATGCAAGGCGAAACCCTGTCATGACTTCGTCCAGTATCAAGAGGGCGCCATTGGCATGTGCAATTTCCAGAAGCCTTTCAAGGAAATTACCCCGTGGAATTACGACGCCCATGTTTCCGACGACTGGCTCAGTTATGATTGCTGCAATCTCGCCCGGGTTGTCAACAAACAGTTTCTCAACAGAAGCAAGGTCGTTAAACTCGGCAACTAAAGTTCTGGCGGCGAGGGTCTTCGGCACCCCCGGTGAATCAGGCGTCCCGAATGTTGTAGCACCGGAGCCGGCCTTGATGAGAAAACTGTCGAAGTGACCATGATAGCATCCCGCAAACTTCACTATCTTTTCTTTACCCGTGAATGCGCGTGCAAGTCTTACGGCGCTCATCGTAGCTTCAGTCCCGCTGTTCACCATCCTGACCACCTCGACAGACGGCATCATCTTCCTTACAAGCTTAGCCATCTCGACCTCACGTTCGGTGGGGGCCCCGAAACTTGTGCCGTCCGACGCTGCCCTCTTTATCGCCGAAACAACCTGCGGGTGAGCGTGACCCAAAATCATCGGTCCCCATGAACCGACGTAATCGATGTACCTGTTGCCATCCACGTCAAAGATATATTGGCCCTTCGCCTTCGCAATAAACAGCGGATCGCGGCCCACAGACTTGAAGGCCCTGACCGGAGAATTTACCCCGCCGGGGAGATACTTCTTTGACTCGAAGTAAAGGTTGGAGCTCCTATTAGTTTTGAGTTGTTTCATCGCGTTTTACTTTCAGAAGGTCTTTCTTCCTGGGTTCAGTGAAACAAATTAGAAAGTTGAAATGTGATCCTTCCGTGCAGCCAGAGGAATTGAATACAAAATATCCAAAGACTTTTTCTGATCCGGACTCTGTCTTTTGTGACCACTGAAAACGAGGATTCAATTTCGTCAGTATGCAAACGGATCATTTGTTAAGACGATACGACAACGCTCTTCGTTGCTTATTTCTGGGAGACGAAGCAAAGTAACCCCTTTGATGGCTTTCTTTCGGCGAATGCATAATTCACCGCCGTCTTTATCGGAAGCAACAACTACGGCATTCTCTTTCTCGGCAATGCTGAGAACTTCTTCGTCAGATGCACCCGGGTCGGAATGGGCGATTACTCGGACTTCAAAACCAGAGTTGCGGATTGCCGTGGCTATCGGAGAGTCAACATTCTCATCGATAATGAATTTCACCACGAAAGGGAATAGTCCACTTCATTCCTGGGCAGTGCTGAGGCATAGGAAAGACATGCAAGAATGGCCTCTCTCAAAAGATGTGGATAGGACTCTAGGAGCGCAGCCGAAAAGTGTAACCACTAAGTCACCAAGGCACTAAGTGTTGTACAACGACACCAATACCAAACATTTTTCTTTGAGCCTTTGAGTCTTTGTGGTTTCCAGATGGGTTCTCGGCCTCGCCTCTAGGATCTGATCGAAAGTCTCACCGCGTGAAAGCCGCTCTAGAACGAAATCCACTGAGATTCGTGTCCCCTTCACGACAGGCTTTCCTAGCAAAACCGTCGGGTCAGAAATTACGTACGTCTGCCAGTTGATCGTCATGTACTTCTTCGTGTCATCCATCTTTGTGTTCGTTGTCAAATGTACTCACGGGGTCTGCAAAAAGCAAAAGCTCGACCCTTTATTTAGCCGGATAGCACCAATAAGTCCGATTGAAGGATGGGACCAAGATGACAACGCTTCCTATTCACTGCTATGACACTTGCCCCGAAACGCGTTTGGCACCTTCACATCAAACCGTTTTCTACGTACCACTCGTACGCCTTCTTTATCGCTTCATCCACCGGATGCGGCTCGTACCCTAGTTCACGTTTCGCTTTCTCTGAAGAAAAATAATGTGGTATCGTGGCACTCACGACGTGCGCCTTCGTGAGCGCAGGAGATTCACCCGTGAGTCTTGAAAGTAACTCAAGGACCGATGCTGCCAATCTCGTGCCCCAAATCGGAATGCGAACTTTCGGTATACCGGCGCCTACGACCATTGCAATTTTCCCAAACAACTCTTTGAATGATAGATTTTCACCCCCAAGGATATATTGCTCGCCCGCTTGTCCAGACATCAAAGCTGCAATCTCTCCAGCCACAACGTCGTCGACTCCAACAACGCACATACCTCCGGGAACAAAAGGTACAATCTTCTTTCCCTTTAGAATCTTCAAGAGAACACCGAAGTGGAAATAAACATCGCGCTGACCGACTACCGACGCTGGATTCACTATTACCGCATCAAGGCCGCGATCCACAGCTTTCTTGACTTCAACTTCGCCGTAATGCTTGCTGTCGGCATAGGCAATTCCGTACTTGAAACGGTCGTACTCATCTGTTTCCCGGCAAATGGTACCGCTCTTCGGAAGTCCTATCGCAGCAACCGAGCTGGTGTGTACCACCTTCTTGACACCAGCAAGGATCGCAGCATTAACTACATTGCGCGTCCCGTCGACGTTCACCTTCATCAGCTCTTTTCGCCGCCTGTTATCGAAGCTGACCAGACCAGCCGTGTGAAAGACAAAGTCAGTACCTTCCATCAATTTCGGAAGCGCATCGTGATCAAGAATATCACCGAGCACCAATTCCCCATCGAAATTTCTCATGCCGAGGAGGTTCGAGTTTTCGCGAACCATACCCGCGACCTCATAGCCGAGATCACAAAGTTTGTGACACAGGTTTGAACCTATGAGGCCGTTAGCACCTGTAACGAAGGCCCTACTCAATTCACAGTTGCCCCGTGAATCTTCGGATAACCAAAGTAGAATTATCGGTAAACATTCCAGGGCTGGTCAACTGCTTCCTCTTATGCGATCGACTATTCATAATCGAACTCCACTATCATAGTTAACTTGCGAGAGCAGATTGTGTAATACTCCTTTCGATTTCCACAGAGTTCCTTTATGTTTGCAGTTACGTCTTCACCCCGCGACTTTCTTATCGCCGTCGTAACACGCCCAGCGACGGGATTGATACCCGGACTATTTTGTTCTGAGAATTTGAGCGACTAAGTCGAATTGTTTGTGACTTCGCAGCAATTCCGTGATAGTATCTCTTACGAGAATTTGATATTCTCGGGGCGACTTAGTCATCAAGGGGATAGCGAAAACTATTTGAGTAATGTCTTCGCCGCGTCAACAGCATAATATGTCAATATCAAATCCGCTCCCGCCCTTTTTATCGCTGTCAGGCTTTCCATCATGATTCTCGATTCGTCGAGCCAACCGTTGCGGGCAGCTGCCTTTATCATCGCATATTCGCCGCTGACCTGGTACGCGGCAGTCGGCATCTTAAACTCTGTCTTCACGCGATAAATAACATCGAGATAAGCCAGTGCAGGCTTCACCATGACGATGTCCGCACCTTCATCGATGTCGAGTGCTACTTCGCGAATTGCTTCATTCACGTTCGCAGGATCCATCTGGTGGCTTTTTCTGTCACCGAATTTAGGAGTCGATTCCGCCGCCTCACGGAAGGGGCCGTAAAAACCGGATGCATACTTCGCTGCATAACTCATTATCGGTGTCGACGCGAATCCATTCTCATCTAGAAGATTTCTGATTGCCGCAACTCTTCCGTCCATCATATCGCTCGGCGCAACCATGTCGGCGCTGGATGTCAGCATCGTAAATGTGGCGCTACCGACCCTTCAGGGCGATTTCAGGGTAAAACTCGCCCTGATCGAGTGGGTCGCAATGGCGTACATGCTGACGCTTACCATTTTTCTCCCTTTTTTCGGGAGGCTCGCAGACATGTTTGGAAGAAGCAGGATGTACAATCTTGGTTTTATCATTTTTACCATAGGTTCTGCA
>JAKASW010000237.1 GCA_021818875.1 Bacteroidota bacterium | reverse complement strand
CGATCTAACATCCACGATGTGACTTCTCGCATCGGACGGTTCACCGAGCATTCTTATGAAGATTATTACGGCAATAAGAAATGAGATGCCGATCGTTGCACTTCCGATTATTCCGACAAGCTTCTCGCCGAATTTCTTCTGCAGGAAATGTCCGAATATCCCATTGACTAAAACTCCCAAAATCGGGAGAGTGACCACGTAGATGATCAAACTCTGCATTTCGAGTCCTTCGAGAGATAAACTGGCGTCCAGCCGGCAGAGGTTACCATTTCAGGACGTTAACTTCATCTATGTTTACGGTAAGCTTATTTCGGAAAATAGCAATTATGATCGCCAGCCCGACAGCTGATTCTGCTGCAGCAACCGCTATGACAAAGAATACAAGCACCTGACCGGCAGGATTCCCCGAGTAAGCAGAGAAGGCCACCAAAGAAAGATTGACGGAATTCAGCATCAGTTCCACAGACATGAAAATAACGATGGCGTTCCTCAGAGTGAGGACTCCCACGACCCCAATCACAAACAACACAGCACTCAGTCCGATATAATAGCTCAAAGGTATCACGTCAATCTCCCGCCGACTCTTCAGAAGTCTTCCGCTTCGCAAGGAAGATCGCACCGACAATTGCAGCAAGCAGCAATAACGAAGTCATTTCAAATGGAAATAGGTAGCCCTGGTATAACACCTTTCCTATCGCTTCAACAGTACCAATTGACCCAGCGTTAGCCGACATCGCGGACTTCGAAGTGAAGTTTAAGACAAAATATAGGACTTCGACTATAAGAGCGATTCCAACAAGTACCGCTATGGATTTGCCTGAGTTAAACGTCCATCTCTGAAGTTTGTCTTCACCAAGGTTCAGTAGCATGATGACAAACAGGAACAGTACCATGATGGCTCCTGCATACACCGTTATCTGTATGATGGCGATGAACTGCGCCTTGAGAAAAAGATAAAGGACAGCGATGATGAAGAAATTGAGAACCAAATAGAGAGCACTGCTCACAGGATTGCGGCGGGTTATCATCAGGATTGCAGAGACGATTGATGCCGCAGCGAGTACCAGGAAAGCAATCAATTCAAGAGTCAACCGTATACCTTTGATGTATTCTAAGAATAGAAAAAATATAAAACCCTGATGGAAAACAATCAACGTTAGAAGAGAGCTGAGTAATCCGGTATTTAGAACACGAATGGCACGGATGAGTCCCGGCTGTTCTCTTCATGACAGGAATACTAAAGGAAGATTCGTCAAACCCTGATTCGACAAGAAAGTAGTTCGTGCCCGCAGGCCGAAGCATACGCAGCGAATGTCTTGACATGCAGCCGTCAGATTTAGGCTATTCTCTCTCAACTGGAAAGACCAGCCTTCATCCGCCGCAGTAAAGTTTTGAATTTCATACCACAGCGAACTAAATTGCTCACGACTATCTTTGAGATAGTCAAGACTTTCCGGACTCTGTACGATCCAAAAGATGGTACAGGCACAAAGTCGCTTTTCAAATCGAGAAGGAGCATGACATGAAAGTCCTAATCGCGGACAAGCTGTCAGAGCAAACGGTTACCGCGCTCAAGAATATCGGAATGGAAGTGACTGTCAACCCCGACCTCAAGGCGGAAGACCTTCCATCGGCCGTAGATGACGCAGACATTCTCGTCCTCCGGTCAACAAGGGTAATGGGGAAGACGATAGAATCAGCGAAGAACCTTTCGTTGATAATCCGCGCGGGTGCAGGTGTAAACACAATCGACATCGCGTCGGCGAACGCCCGCGGAATTTACGTCTCGAATTGTCCGGGCAAGAATACCGATGCGGTGGCCGAGCTTGCAATCGGGCTTCTCGTGGCTGCCGATCGAAAGATTGCCGATGCGACGGCAGATCTCAGAAACTCCCTCTGGAAGAAAAAAGAATATGGAAAAGCTCGTGGACTTAAGGGCCGCACGTTGGGCATAATCGGATTCGGAGCAATAGGTAAGGCAGTGGCACGGCACGCACAAGGCCTAGACATGAAAGTTGCAGTGTGGTCGAAAAGCCTGACCGCCGCGATGGCTGAGGAATATGAAGTCACTCACCTGCCTGATCTGGGCTCACTTGCCCAACAATCCGATGCAATCAGCGTCCACGTTGCTTATAACAAGGAGACCCATCACCTGGTAAATAGATCATTCTTCGACTCCGTCAAAGACGGCGCAATCTTCATCAATACGTCACGCGGCGAAGTGGTTGACACTTCTGCTCTCAAGGAGGCAATCAAAACTAAAAAACTTCGGGTCGGTTTAGATGTTTTCGAGAATGAACCCGCCGGCGGTGAGGGAAAATTCGCCGACAAAGAGCTTGCACAGATGATTACAGCGACGCCACATATCGGGGCATCCACAGACCAGGCATCTGAGGCAATAGCTGACGAGGTTGTCAGAATCGTAAAGGCGTTCCAGGAAACCGGCGTCCCTCTGAATACTGTGAACATAAGAGCCCGGTCGTCGGCCACGCAGTCGCTCGTTGTCCGGCATTACAATCGAGTCGGAGTGCTTGCAGGAGTACTCGACAAACTGCGAAATAACGGCATAAACGTGGAAGAGATGACAAACATCATCTTCGAGACATCCAGAGCGGCCTGCTGCACCCTTCTGCTCGACGCGGCACCATCATCACAGATACTCGATCAGATGTCGAAGGACGAGAATATAATTGAGGTAGCGCTGAAAGCGCTGGCATAGAAACCTCGCAAAGGTAACAGTTACCTTGCGACGGTTTCTATGCCTGAACCTGGCAACCTTCGCAAGGTCGCAGGGCCGATATAGCGATCACTTAACCATTAGCATCTTCTTCACCAGCACATGTCCGGCTGCATCGAGCCGGTAGAAGTAAACGCCGCTTGCAAGGTTCGAGCCGTTGAAGGTGGCGGTGTACCTCCCGATTGTCTCATCCTGGTTCACTAATGTCTCGACTACTCTTCCCAGCACGTCATATACTTTCAAAGTTACCATCCCGTCTTTCGGAACGGTGTAGCTTATAGTGGTCGTCGGGTTGAAAGGGTTGGGATAGTTCTGAGCCAATGAGTAATCCTTTATCAAACCTACTGTGCGTAAAGAAAGAGTGTTGATCGTCGTACTGTCTAAGCTGCTTACGTATTGGTAGATATTCACAAGAGCAACTTGTGGAGAATCGATGTTTGTTGCCACGGCAATCCGGAGTCTTGCCATCTTCGTCCCAACTCCAGAGGTGTTCAGCAAGTAGGGTATCAAAGTATATGGATGAGAGGAGGTAGAACTATAATTATCACCTCCAATTGTACCGATGACTGCACCCGTAGAATTATCAACGAGCTGCGCTACGCAGCGGACATAACCGGTATCACCGAAAGCCGCGATCGCAGCGGCTGAGTCAAGGAAGCCCGAGTTCTCATCGAAGAGAAACTTCGAATTGCTCGTAACTTGAAACGGCTGTGACTCTAATACTGTATTGAGACTGTCGAGTGTCCAATGCTTCACGGAGTCTGGTAAGCTGACGAACTCTATGCTATTGCCATCTACCGTCAGGTCTCCAATCGAATACCGGAATTTCAGTGCACCTTTGGATAGTGTCAATCCTCTTCCATAAGTGACCTGAGTTGGGTTGACTCCGAGCTCTACGTCGTGCGGAGTCTGAGCCAGCATGGTCTTTTGCAGATTTCCCATGTTACCAGATGTCACAAAATAGTACGGTGAGCTTGATGTGTAGTATGAAGAGACATACATATCGCTCTTGGTATCTGCATTACAGATTTGGACAGCACTTCCGGTCGTGCTGAGCGTAATGGTGTACGAGCCGTCGCTTGCCCTGTTGTAGTTAGACACGCTCCAGGCAAAGACTCCGTTTCCGTCAGTGGTCGAATTCATCGACACTGAGGTTGGACCATTATCAAACGTGCCATATGTCGATGGATTGTTCGAGTTCCAGTAAGCAAAGTTGATAAACTGCGGCTGAGGCTGTCCTCCTTGATCGGTGATCCACGCCAGTCGTACGCTGTTGTCGGACATTTGCGTGATTGATGGGTCATAGTCATCGCCATTACCAAGATTGGCTGAAACATCCTGTGGAGTCGACTGGCTGAACGTCCAGGTGCTGCCGTTGTAGTTGAAGTTTACAAATGAGAGCATTATGTCGTTGGAATTGGTACCGGTATTTTGCTGCCAGGCGATAGCAGGATCAAAGTTGGACACGCTTCCTGTTTTGTCGTTACAGTACACGGTAGCATTAAGGGAACTTGATGTAGTACCGGAGATTTGTTGGACCGGCGAACTTACAGTAATGTTGCCGTCCCCGTCGATATCAGCGCCTATCCAATTTATGCCGGGAGAACCGCCGCTTGAACTCTTACGCTCAAATGTAATGACCGCTCCTCCGGTTCCGATCATGACGTTTGGATTAGCATTTGTCGAATAGGGATCGGCGGTTTCGGTGTAAAGTGTTCGCGGGTAATAATAATCATAATTTCCGGTAACGCTATCGTACCACAGGTTCAGGTAATCGATTGTGTAATAGCCATTGCTCGTTGGCTCCTCGAACACGACGATAACGTAATCGTCTCCGCTGGAGGAATTGTAAAGGTAGTCAATCGATGGACATTTGCTGCCGGGAGAACCGCCCGCGGCGTTAGTGTTATAGTCCAAAGGGTTTCCTCCGTAGTCGAGTTCCCAGTTCTGGCCATTGTCGGTCGAGCTCTCAAGCCAGACATGACCACCGTCGGTATACGTCTCGAATTCAACGCCCGTAGGAATTCTAACGAACTTTCGCTGGCTATTATTTGAGAACGCCGATGCATCCATGGAGTGCTGTATCTCCTTGATGTTGGCGTATAAGCTGACGTTGTCACCCGGGTAATACGTCGAGGGATTATGATAGTCTCCATAACTCCACCCAGCGAATGCCCAGTTGTTCGGTGCAACAGCCTTGAGTGTAAAAGATGTCCCCAGCTGTACCTGGATCTGGTTGCTCTGGTTTCCGTTTATGAGATAATATGCCCCGCTTCCGCCACTTTCATAATAATAAGGCGTCGTCATTGTCACGGTGGGCATCTGGTTAAAGTTGGCGGAGTAAATATCAGCGCTCGTTCCAGATCGGAAGTCCGTCCATAGAGCGTGTGTTTCCCCGCTAGGGTCAGAAGCTACTCCAATATAGTCTGAATAGAAAGTAGTACCCACGTTCGGGTTGCTGCTGACTGAGGTTAGCTTTATGTCGGGTCCGGAGAATGACTGCCCTCCATCATAAGACTGTCTGACGTATACGTCAACCTGACCAGAATCGTATTTGTAGTAAATGAGAGATATTAATCCACTTGAGTTGACTGTCAGCCACGGCATGAAACGAGTACCAGTGGTTGCTTGAGTCGCGATAAAAGGTGTCCCCCAACTAGTGATCTCGTCAGGTGATGATGACCGGACAAAATGAATGTTCAAGTTGCTACCATCTTCCTGTGTCCAAGCGAGATACACGTATCCGGAGACTGGATCCACCACCAGAGTAGGAAATGAAGAGACTCGAAGATTTCCAAAATTATCTTCGTATAGGTCGATGAAGTTGTTCACAGCGGTAACGGGTGAACTAAACGACGCTCCCCCATTAGTCGATTTCACTATGTCTATGCTCCCCGACCCTCCGGTACTTTGGGAGCCAATGTAATATGCAACGTATACACCACCATGCGGGCCAACTGCAGGAATGCCCCCCATTACTGCAGTGTTGACTAAAGATGTACTGTAGACAGCCCGAGTCTGCCAACTTCCTCCATGAGTACTTGAGCTTGCGATATTCAAATTATTCTGTAGATATTGGACAGTCGAGTTAGACCAATCAGTGTAGGCTATGTAGACATTACCCCTATAGCTCGAAGATGGCGAGTTATCAACCGTCATATACGGCTTATCCTCATAAGGTGATCCCGATACGGGGTAGGGTCCGCTCCAAGACTGACCGTTATTCTTAGAATATTCCATGACAACTGCTCCCAAGTCGTACCCGGACGGGTATGTGGAAGGCAGGTTGGTATATTTATTTACGAACGTGTAGTATTCATATCCAGATTGACTAATGCTGCATGATGGATCAAAACCACCTTCATAGTCAGTTGAATTCAATCCTTGGGTAAGAATCGCGGGCGAAGACCAAGTAACTCCGCTATCGGTCGAAAACGAATAACCTGGCTGGGAGTAGGTATCATTGCTGAAGTCATTCCATGTCGCCATCAAAGTATCAGAGCCGCTCGGGGCCACCGCAATGGATGTCTCACTCTGAGCTCCTGGGTTGCTGTCCACCACCAAGTTGTTGAAGGTCTGGCCCCAACCCTCAGTGGACGCCAAGAGAAAAACGCTTACTACGGTAGTGTAAATTAGTTTGTGGAAAATGAAGAGGGTAAGGCGCATAATCCTTTAAGATAATTGTGAAATAAAAAGAGAAAGGAGTTATGCACCATGTACCCTGAAAACAATGAAGAGAAA
>JAKASW010000236.1 GCA_021818875.1 Bacteroidota bacterium | reverse complement strand
ATCGCTTACGCTCGGCTCCCGCGTCGAATGGAAGAAACCAAATGAAGAGTTGAGATCCAAGTTCCTCAAGCATTTGAACGACTGTCACAAACAGACGGAGAGCTGCCCGGAGGATTTCGAAAAGTAGTTCCGGTTTCTCTTTGAGTTCTGGAGGAAGGTGGTCGTGAAGAAGGAAGAGCTAAACATAATTTCCCTTTCAAGTGAATTTGAACATTGAATATGATTCTTTGATATGTAGGTCTTCAGTTTACCGCTGCCCCCTCAAAAGCGGTGCTATGATGTTTCTACGCCGCCCACTTCCCACCCCTGAACGCGTAGTCCAGCATCATGTCAAACACATGGTCGCACTTCTGCTTGAAGAGCATCCTGTCGTAACTTTCCGGCAGATGCTTGTGAAGCACTTCCTCGACGGTTGTCTTAACCCGCTGCTTTGTCTGGTTGTCTCTGTACCAGTCCTGGACGAGAACGACAGGCTTCTCTTCGCGGAGACGGTGAAGCAGTGATTTTGCGGCAAGCTTCACTTTCTTCGTCTCTTCGTTCGTCATCTTGTCCTTCTTGAGCAGGTCGAAAATTTCCAGCTCGTCCTCTGTCAATCCCTCGCGGACATGTCTCTCCTCCTCCGCTCTGAGACCCTGTACATATTTCAGGAGTTCTTCGTAGTAATCTTCCGCGGTCGAGCTGCCGGCATTGTAAGCGTCTATGATTCCCTGAAGCCGCTCAGCAAAACCGGTGCGCGTGATGTTCGCGTGCAACAGTTGCTCGAGCTTTTGCTGGATGAATGCTCGCAGATCGGAGATCTCAATGTTCTTGTAGTGCGACCTGCTGAACTCCGCCTTGAGGTTGTCCAGGTTCAGCTTGCTTAGATCGAGTGACTTCCAATTTTGTTTGATGGTGTATTGGGGAGACTTGTCCTCCTTCGCAGCCGGTTTCTCGGCGATTACACTTTCATCCAGCAACCGGCTCACCCTCAGCCCGACCTTTTCCATATCCATTTGATCTATGATGCTGTCCAAAACGCCGCGCAAATACTGGAAGGCAGCTACCGTTCGGACGATTGGATTTCCAAGTATCTCCGGCTTACATGCTTCATACAGCGACGTAATCGTATTTTCATACACGATGAATCCCTTTCGCCAATCGTCTTTGGCAAGGAGCTTGTCGGCGAACTCATTAAAAACACCCACTTTCCTGAATACGTCGTCACTCTTCAAAGCCGATTCGAGATCGATGTCCTTTTCTTTGCAGAAAGTCAGCCCTTCAGAGATCGAATCCTCAAGGAGCTTCATGAGATCCTGCTTTTTCCTTACCGGAGCATCCTCCTGCCCTTCCCGCCCGTGGGCGTAGTCCTTCAACGCCTTCTTCATGCTTTTGAAGATGTTGATGTAATCGATGACTTCGCCGTTCTTTTTTTCGACATCGCCGATCTTCCATGACGTCACCCTGTTCGCCCGGGCTATCGCCTGCATGAGCGTGTGGTCCTTCATCGGCTTGTCTAAGTAGATCGTGGAAACGGTGGGCGCGTCAAATCCCGTCAGCCACATCGCGCAGATAAAGACGAGCTGGAGCGGGTGTGATGGTTCCTCCTTGAAGTTGTATTCGATGTCGTGGCCATTCTCGTCGATCCTGTTCATTCGATCCCGGTGGGGCTTAATATCAAGCTCCTGTTTCGCGAACTTCTTTTCCTCTTCAGCTTCCTCGCTGACCACGACGGCCATTTCAACAGATCGCATGTAGTTAACAATATCCTGCAGTTTCGCTTTCTCGACCTCGCTCTTCGCTTCTTTTATTTGGCCAAGAAGCTCTTTGATATGCTCCTTCCAAAAGTGCTGCACTTTGTCATACATCTTCACCGCCGTGAATTTGTCCACCGAGACGACCATGCCTTTCCCGCGGTATCCGCGGCGGGGAAAGTGATAGACGATATCCTTTGCGATAGCTTCGAGCCGGTCGTCACGCTTGATTACTTCCAGCTCAACGGCATACTTCCTCTCCAGCCTTTCTTGCTGTGCTTCATCTAAGTTTTCGTCTTCGAGTATCTCGTAAAATTCATCTCCCAGTTTGTCATTTTGAATCGCGACTTGGGGGACACGCTTGCTGTAGAACAGCGGGACGGTGGCTCCGTCGTCTATGGATTGCTGGAAGTTGTACTCGGATACATATTTGCCGAACCATTTATTGGTCTTCCTGTCGGGTCCGAGGAGCGGCGTACCTGTGAACGCGAGGTACTGGGCATTGGGGAGTCCCGCTCTCATATTCTCTGCGAGAGTTTTGTACTGAGTGCGGTGTGCCTCGTCGACAAAGACTATGATATCGTTGCGCTCCGAAAGGAGTGGGTACTTCTTTCCTTTTGGCCACGAGAATTTCTGGATCAAGGTGAAGACCACCCGCTTGTTCTGTCCAAGGAACTTCCTCATCTCTTCGCCGTCCTTCGGCTGCGCGACGTCGCCCTTTGTGACCGTGCCAGTCTCGAGAAAATTGTTGTAGATCTGCTCGTCCAGCTGATCGCGGTCGGTTATCACAACGAAAGTGAAATTGCCTGTCTGCTTCCGGAATATCTTCCGTGACAGGAAGATCATCGAAAAGCTCTTGCCCGATCCCTGCGTGTGCCAGAATACTCCTAACTTTCCTTCGAGCTCTTTTCTGTGGACAAACGATTCGTACGCGCGGTTGACGCCGATGAATTGGTGGTTCTGTGCTACGATCTTCTGGTTCTCCTTGTAGAAGAGGATGAAGTTCTCGACATAATCGAGGAGCCGCTTCGGCGGGAAGAGACCTTCAATCACCCTCTCGAGGCTTGTCCCCTTCCTCTCTATCTCCTTGAGGTTGACCTTTTCTTTCTCATCGTCCGGCCGGAGCCACGTGAAGAAATGCTCCCATTCGGCGGTGAGACTCCCAACCCGGGTTTCGATGGCATTTGACAGAACGCAAAACGCGTTTGTCAGAAAGAGCTGCGGAATCTCTTTCTTGTAAGTTACCAGATTATCGTCGTAGGCGGTTCTCAGCCTGACGTTCGAATTCTTCAGCTCGATGAAGACAAGCGGAATTCCGTTGACGTACAGGAGAACGTCGGGGCGCCGGAAGCCGAGCTCGCCTTTGATCCAGAGCTGTGAAACTGCAAGGTAGCGGTTGTTTTCGGGGTGATTGAAATCAATCAGACGGACCCGTTCCCTGCGTCTCTTACCTTTTGCATCGTCGTAGTCGACAGGAATGCCACCCCGGAGCAGCTCATAAATCTCCTTGTTCGCCGATGTAAACGACATCGAAAGCCTTCGCTCTGCGAACTTTTCGATGGCGGAATCGATTGCCGTCGAGGGTATTTCTTTGTTCAGCGCCACCGCGGCATCCTTCAGGCGGTCGAGGAATATTACCTCCCGCTTGTTCGCGCGCTTCGAGCCGTCGTTCGGGTCTTCGGGGTCTTCGGTGTAGCAATTGATTGAATCATACCCATGCCCGTCCCGAAGTTTTCGGACCAGCGACTGCTCGATCTGTTCCTCAGAGATGAAATTAGGCATCAGCAGTTTTCAGCTAGTGTATGTCCATTCAATATCTGAAGCACCTTTCTGATACGAGCTCATTCAACCGTTCATGTTCACGATTTCGGCAGTGTTCACGTCGACGTGAACATGGCTGTTTTCGTGAACATAACCAAACCCCGACATGAAATAGCCTCAGAATCCTGCACAATTAGCGTTCTTTCATTTGCCCGATCTTCTCGTATATTCGGTCGCACACGTCATTGAGATTATCGCTCACGTCTTTGTTCTTAAAGCGAAGGAACTGTATTCCGAAGGCTTCAATGTGTTGCTGCCGATCTTCGTCATACTCATCGGCGCCATCGACAAGATGTGAGGGACCGTCGACTTCTATTGCAAGTCTCAGTCGCGGACAATAGAAATCGAGCACGTACTGTTCGACGCCATACTGGCGGAGAAACCGTTCGCCGTGCATCTGCCTGTTCTTCAATTTCGACCAGAGGATGATCTCAGGCTTCGTCATATTGTTCCTGAGGACACGCCGCTTTTCGATGTCTTTGTGTCGGTTGAAGATTCGAGTCATGATGCCACAGCCCCCGTGGTTTAATCCTCTGCTTCCGAACCCCCCGATCCCCCCTTCTTATGAAGGGGGGACAAAGGGGGGTTCTCATACTCCTCCATCATCCCCGGCGGAAACTGTATATCCAGGTTCTCAACCGAAAGCTTGCCGGAGATGAGGCGAGGAAGAAGAAGGTCGCGAGTCCTCGCCAAATTCTTTGTTGCGGCCGCCAATGACAATTTCTGCTTCAGAAGGTCATTAAATATTCGCAATCGCGGGCGCAACGGCTCGGGTGGCAACATTATAGAAATCCTCTTCAAGTGCACGGCACCTAAATGGCCAACCGTCGCACCAAGTAAAATTGACTCGTAATGCTTTATAGGTGCACGAACAGCCTGAGCCAGAAAGCCGTCTAACTCAGGATCCTTTGCTTTTATCCTGCAAACTCGCTGGACTAAGTAGGCGCCTTCTCCGGTCCAGTGGTTCATGTGAAACTCTCCATCCATCCCAACCAAGAAATCGCCACTTCGAACAATGTATTTCTCGTCAGTAACCTCATCCGTGTAGTCACCTGTGGATGAGGCTGGAATGTTCCTAATTCGGATAATTGGCATTCCTCGTCCTTCGTCGTTGAAGCGAGAGCCATCAAATGGAAAGCCATACGTGATATTCGCAATCTCAGGCAGAAGCTTCTGCTCCCATCCGTCGGGGATTCCTTTTCTCACTCTCACTTTCTCATGTCCCGGAAATCTCAGCCTCACGAACCATTCGCGGTAGATTTCCTCCGCCATTTTTTCGAGGAGCGCGATCCGCCGCTTGTTGTTCTCTATCAGCTCGTCGTACACGGAGAGTATCGCGGCGATCTTGCGCTGAGTCTGTAAATCAGGAATGTGGAGTCTCAACTTATGGAGGTGATTCTGATTTAGAGTTGGCACCCCAGCCCCGGAGTTAAAGTTTTGAAGGTGCATTTCTCGCAGGAAGTAATAGACAAACTTAGGAAAGTTTCCTTTGAAATCCTTGACGTAAAGAGCAGTGTTGTGTGGCCAATAATCCCCCTCAACATATTGCACGGAACCGAGCGAACCAGAACGGCCAGTAACAACCCCAGGACCTTTCACACGCGATTCGTTGTGGTAGGCTATGATGGACGTACTCGCGACAACGGGGTACGGTCCCAGCTCAATGTTCGCTTCTGGCAGGTCGAATCCTCTTTTCAATCGCACAAGATTATCAAATATGTCCTCCCGCCAGGTCATTCGCCAGTTAACTCCTTGATGTTGACGTGGACTATCTTTTCTAAACCTGTTGCAGCTTTGCTGAGAGAATTAAATTCTTCGGTTAGTTTGATAATCTCTTCTGTGAAATCTTCCTCGCTCTTCCCGTCTTCTTCAATCACCACCCCGACATATCTTCCCGGATTCAGCGAGTACTCCTGGTCCTCCAGTTCTTCAGGTCCTGCAAGTTTGCAGAGTCCGGTCACATCCTCGTACTCCGCGTTCGGGAACCGCTCCTGAAGCCAGTGTATATGCCGGTAGAACATCTCGGCGTTCTTCACCTCGCCGTGCAGTTCCTCCAAAGCTTCCTTCAGCGCCTTTACCTTGCGGTCGACAGCGGCACGCTTGCCGTTTGCCAGCGCCTCGTCTGCCTGCTGTTTCTCATGCTGGCGGACGATCTTGTCGAGCCGCTTAAGGCCCTCGTGCAGTGCCGCAAAGAACGGATCGAACGCCTCGCGCAGCTGCTGCTGGGCCTTGTTTTTCTTCTCTATCGATTTTTCGCGGCCGTTCTTCGCAAGGTAGTCTTCGTACTTCGATTTGAGCTTGTCCAGCGCGGCCCACTGCTTCATCAACTCGCCGACTGTCGCCTTGCCTGTCTCGTCATCGAGGACTTCGAGGAGCTGTTTGGAGACAGGCTCGACCATCTCCTTGTTTTCATCCAAACGTTCCATACCGGACTTGAAATAATCGTCCACGAGCCTGATAAATTTCTCGCGTTTGCCCTTCCGGAGGTGGCTGATGACGGCGATGTTCTGAATCTGCTCGTCTGAAAACTCGCGGTGGGCGCGGTCTATCTGAGTGAACATATTCCGCGCATCGATGAACAAAACCCCATCTCCAATCTTCCCCTTATCGAAAAACCAGAGCGTGGCGGGAAGCGTGACCGTGTAAAACATGTTCGAAGGAAGCGTCAGCATGCCGTAAATCAGGTTCTCTTCGATCAGCCTTTTCCTGATATCCGCCTCGGAGTGTCGCGCGTCCGAAGCGGAATTCGCCATGACCAGTGCCGCCCGGCCGTTCTTCTTCAGCGATGTTGCGAAGAGATTGATCCAGAGATAATTGGCGTTCGGCACAGTCTCTTTTCCTGCGTCTTTCTTCTTGGCCTTAGTCTTCTTCCTCGGGATTCCGTACGTGTTGAAGCGCTTGTCTTTCTCAACCGAGCTGAGGTTGACGTCGTCGACGTT
>JAKASW010000235.1 GCA_021818875.1 Bacteroidota bacterium | reverse complement strand
AGTCCGCGAGGTAGATCTTTGCCTGCTGACCGCTCTCCGAGCCTCCATAATTCTTCACGATCGTTTTCAGACCGACAATGTTGTGTGCCGGGTCTCCATTGATGGCGACCTGGTACGCGCCGCCATTGAAGAAACTCAGGACCTGCGACAGGTCAGTCGCTGCCTTCACATTATTGGATCGCATATTGTTCATGTAAGCGACAACAACAATAATGGCAATCACGAGACCGGTCAATCCTCCGCTGACTATCCTCTTGTTGTTGCGCAGGAAATCCGCCGCCTTGAAGTAGGTGGTGACAAGCCTATCCTGCTTTAGTTCCTTCTTTCTGATTCTTTTTCTAGGTTTTAGCATAAAATTTTCCTTTGGGACGATACTCTGACTTTCAACTCAAGAAGTAAATTTAGACAAAGGGCTCATTTTTTAAAAGGGGCGGCCGGATCCTGCCTACATCCTTTCGGGTGCACTTATCCCAAGAATTGCAAATCCGTTAGCGAGCACAGCCTTCGCAGCGAGACATAGTGCAAGTCTGGCCTTTGAAAGCTCTCTGTCGGAAATTACAACTCGGTGAAGATGGTAAAACCTGTGGAATGTCTCGGCCACCTCCTGCAGATAATTGATGAGCCTGTGAGGTTCAAATGTAGCTGCGGCAGCCTCAACGACCTCGGAAAAACTCCCCAGTGCCTTTGCAAGCTCAATTTCTTCTTTCTCTTTCAAAAACGAAACATCGAAACCGTTTTCGCCTTTTGGTCCCAACGTACCAATGTGCAGCCCTTCGCTTTCGGCAAATCGGACGATGCTTGCAATCCTTGCGTGAGCATACTGCAGGTAGAAGACCGGGTTTTCTTCGCTTTGCTTTTTCGCAAGGTCGACATCGAAATTCAAATGGGTGCCGATACTCCTCATGAGGAAGAAGAACCTGACAGCGTCGACGCCAACCCAATCGATAAGCTCGTCGAGCGTGATAAAGTTTGCCTTCCGCGTCGACATCTTGACAACTTCACCATTCTGGAAGATGGTTACGAACTGATGGATCAGCACCTTGATTTTCTCAGTGTCGTATCCGAGAGACTTCAGCGCAAGTAGAACGTCAGGATAAGTCGCAATATGGTCGGCACCGAAAATATCAACAATAAGCTCAAAGCCTCTCCGAAACTTCTCTATGTGATAAGCGATGTCAGGGAGTCTATAAGTGGGCTCACCTGTACTTTTCACAATTACCTTGTCCTGGTCCCCACCGACCATTGTTGCTTTGAACCACTTCGCCCCTTCTTTGTCATAAGTCAAGCCCGCTTCGCCAAGAGATTTGATTACTTCTTCGATCTTTCCAGTATGGTACAAACTGTTCTCGTTATAGAACACATCGAACTCTATACCGAGTCTGCCTAATGTCTTCTTTATGTCCTCGAAGATTTCCTTTTCCGCCCTCTCCTTGAATGCTCCCTCAGGCGGCTCACCGACCAATTCTTTTCCGCGTTCACCGTAAAGATGCTGTGCGATCTCCCGAATATACTCGCCCTGGTAATGGTCATCGGGCAATACAATGTCCTCACCCAGGATTTGTCTGTACCGCAATTTGACGGAATCACCGAGAACCCGCATTTGCCTGCCGGCATTATTGAAATAGTATTCCCGCGTTACATCATGGCCTGTCCACTGAAGGAGATTTGCGACTGTGTCTCCGAAAACAGCGTTCCGGCCGTGCCCGACTGTGAGTGGCCCTGTTGGGTTTGCACTCACGAACTCAACCTGTGTTTTTTTTCCACCACCTATTGAGGATTTGCCGAAGTCTTTTCCCTTCTCAATCACATCTTTAACTGCCGAAAGAAAATATTGGTCGGTAAACCGGAAATTTATGAAACCGGGGCCGGCAATTTCCGGAGGTTCGACGAGCGAACGGTCAATGCTAATCTGTTCGACTATCCTGCGCGCAAGGTCGCGTGGTTTCATCTTGATTTCTTTGGCCGCGAGAAGCGCAAAGTTGGTTGAAAGATCTCCGTGAGCATCTACTTTGGGTTTCTCAAAGAGAATAGGGGAGGAAACGGTGAGACCGGACCTTTCAAGGACGTCCAGTATCCTGGATTTGAGATAATCTTTCATTTCTCAGCCCGATCCAAAGGTCGCTTTCTTGATTTCTCCGCTCTCCCTGTCTTTGGGAAGCGCACGGACTGACCGGTGGCAATCGGCGGAGTGGAAGGTCCTAAACGAACTGCATCATCCGACTCGATGTCAGCCACCTTCTGAACTCTTGCATCACCCCAAAGCTTTTCGAGCCCATAGAATAGACGCGCCTCTTTGTGGAACACATGCACCACGACATCGACGTAATCAAGAAGCACCCATTGCATGTTTTGCATCCCCTCGGTGTGCCAGGCTCTTTCACCACGAGACTCCATTCCTACCACGATCGCATCGGCTATTGCTCTTACGTGAGTCTCCGAGTCTCCACTGCACACGACAAAGTAATCCGTCATCGAGGTCAATTTTCTCAAATCCATGATAACGACATCCTTAGCCTTTTTAGAAAGTGCCATTTCGGCAATTTGACGGTGAAGACTCTTTCGCTTTACCATATCATTCTATGCCCTCTTTTGGTTTTAGATCATTGAAATCTCTTCCGATCAGGACGATTACATCTACATACGCATGGGGATCGAGTCTGGTGATTACGTTTTTCTTTCTCACCCCAAGAGCCTCGGCAACGCGGACTGCGTTTTGGTAATTCCCTGTCGCATCTATGACCATCGTGGTTTTCAGATCGAACTCGGAGCCGTTGTCCGTCTCAACCACGTCGAATCCCCTTTTTCTCAAGAAGTTGGTGAAGTCCATTGCAACATCATTGGCTCCACATTCGTTGCGGACGGTTACCTGGATGTGCCGTTCCACTTTTGTAGGTGCCACCGAATCCGTTCTGACGGAAGAAACGCTCGGGTTGATGAAAAGGTGATCGACCATCGAGCCAGCCATAACCAGTGCGATCAACACAATAAACCCCTCGAACACAACCGTGAGAATTTTCCCCGGGCCAGTTCGGGAAATGGCTTTCTTAGAGGAATGCTGCTTACCTCTTTGCCTCTTCATCAACGGATGTTAGGAGGCCTCCTCCGTAAACTTGCACCATGAAGAAGAGATGCGTTAGCGCCTGCTTCTACCCAAAGGGACTTCCGGTCCCCATCTAATCCCAGATTCAACCTACCTTTGGAACCCGTAGAATCCCCACGGACTGTAGTATCCATTGTAGTATCCATAATATGGATCAATACCGTACAGAGGATTCTGATCAAACTGCAAGTCAAACTGGAAATTTGGCGACGGGTGGTAATTGAGATCGGCCCGTGTGAGGTAAATTCCATTTATACTATTTGAAAAATTCTTCCCGAACGAATTGAAAGGGGAATTCATAACACTTACATCGGCGCTCAGCGTCAACGGTTGACTTATCCTGTAACTCATCCTGTTGGTATACATTGCTAACGACATTCCCTGGTTGCCCATGGTCATGTAGCTCATGGACACCGATTGTCTCATGGACAAGTTTGCAGGATTGAAGAAACCGAAGAGCAATCCTCCGCCGTCATTTGAGTTCGATTGGAACAGCGATTCATCGACGTTCGGCTGGCTCAGCTGGCTTCTGAACTGGGCATAGCTTGCGGAACTCAACATAAGTAGTAATGCAACCAAACTTACAACCTTTTTCATCGTTTCCTCCGCATTCTGATGGAATTTTAAACAATATCAGAATAAATGTCAAATCACTAAGTTAGACGCAAAATCGCGTGGGCGGTTCAGTGGAGATCGATGTCGGACTTGAGAACTCGTGATTCGTCAGCCCGGGTTGCCACTTCGTGCCACTCCCCGTGATCTGACCGAACCAGTCATAAAGAATACACCAAGAATGGCACCAGATAATGTCACAGCCAGTCCAACGTATAATGCTGCACCTCTATCAAAAAAGTACCCGTAACATTCGATTAGCATACCCGATAGAAGGATTATCTCGACTTTCAGAAACCTGGAAGCCAACGTCTTCGGCAATCGTTGTTTTCCGCCCACTCAGTGCTCTCCTTTCAAAACCGATTATGAACATAATGACTTTTGTGCCTCTTCCGCTGAACTGTTCTCGTTCACCTCCTAGCCGCGCGGAAGCCGACTGCAGAAACTAAGGCAACGCAATCCGAAAGTCAACTACGGTTTCCAGCGCATGTGCGCCAAATTACTATTTCATAAACATCGCTACTATCTTGTAGGCCCCGGCTCCGATGAGCGCAGCCATCGGAATCGTGAGCACCCAGGCAAGAATGATATTGCCCGCGACTCCCCAGCGAACGGCGGACACTCGTTTTGTAGCCCCTACACCCATTATCCCGCCATTAATCGTATGGGTCGTACTGACAGGAATGCCAAAGAAAGTCGCAACCAGCAGAGTAATGCCTCCGGCCGTTTCTGCACAAAACCCATCGACGGGCCTCAGTCTTGTTATTCTTTGGCCCATGGTTTTGACAATCCGCCAGCCGCCGAATAGCGTGCCCATAGCGATCGTGAAATTACACATGATAATTACCCAGAACGGAACTTCGAAAGACTTGAGAAATCCTGCTGTTAAGAGTAGACCCGTTATGACTCCCATTGTCTTTTGAGCATCGTTTGTACCATGTCCCAAACTGAGAAACGCCGCCGAGAGAAGCTGAAGTTTCCTGAATCCCTTATTCACTCTTACTGATGACCGCGCGTGAAAAATCCATTCTACAATCACCATGAGAACAAACGCCACCGATAGTCCCATGACCGGGGCTATCACGATAAATGCCAGGGTGCCGTTCCACCCGCTGAAAAGAATCACTGAAAAGCCCGCCTTGGCGATTGCAGCTCCGGCATAACCACCCATCAGCGCATGTGATGAACTGGTCGGAAGTCCATAGTACCATGTTATGATATCCCAGGCGATCGCTCCGAGCAGGCCGCTAAGTATGACATACTGGTTGACCGCGCTCAAATCCACCAATCCCTTACCGAGGGTGTCCGCAACTTTGAGTCCAAAGAAGAACGCGGCAATGAAATTGAAGAATGCCGCCCAAACAACGGCCTTCCGCGGCGAAAGGACGCGTGTGGACACCACAGTGGCGATTGAATTTGCCGAATCGTGGAACCCATTCAGGAAATCGAAGATAAGTGCGATGAGGATAATAACAACGACGAATGTCAGCATCAAACGCGAAGATCGTCAGGCATGTTTTATCAAGATGGATTCAAGGACATTTGCCACGTCTTCACATTTGTCTGTCGCCGTTTCCAGGCCTACGTAGATCTCTTTCAGCTTGATAACTTCTCTCACATCCTTTTCATTCTCAAAGAGGTCTGCAACCGCCTGTTCGAAAACTGCGTCTGCCTCGTTTTCGTAACTATTTATTTCACGTAGGATAGCTTGCAACTTTTCTGAGTTCCTGAAATCACTCAAATACTGGACGCCCTTCTCTACTGCTTGAGCAGAATGCTGTATTATCTCCATCAACTGTTTCATGTACGGTGTCTTTCTATTGACACCGTAGAGGACAAACCGGGATGCACTCCCATTGATATTATCCATGATGTCGTCGAGTGTCGAAGCAAGTTCATGGATGTCCTCACGATCGAACGGCGTGACAAATGTTGCGTTCAATTCGCCGAAGATTTTGTGAGTTACTTCATCCGCTTGATGCTCGAGGTCCTCAATCTCCTTCACCAGGGTGCGAGTCTCTACGGCATCGGCTTCGGCAATATTCTTCAGCCTGACGGATGCTTTGAGGAGAAGCTGAGTCGATTCTTCAAAAAGTGTGTAGAACTTTTTGTCGTGAGGGAGGAGAATTTGAATAAATCTGTCAATTTTCACAGGTGCACCACAAATCGCAGTTAATGGTCAAATCCAAGTTGAATAATTTACCCCCCTGCTTTGACTATTCAAAGGGTGCTTGACAAATAAGGATGCCCGAGCAAACTGCACTGTCGGCTCTCGAACGACCATACTTTCCCAGATATTATTGACTTGATTTTGTCGCAGGATTTCCGAAATTAATGGAAACAGCTCTGAAACCATAGGTCCTATGACTGTATGGATAATGCACAACGGCTGCTTTAAATTGAGTCCGGAGGCAATTGGAGTGATGAAACACAACGATTTGTTGAAACTGAACATCACCAGAAAATGTTGAATGAAGTGATGAAACTAAAATACCAGGTCTGACATGGAAGGAAACTTTTCGAACCGAGTGCAGGATGTCATCAGGCTGAGCCGTGAAGAAGCGCTTAGGCTAGGGCACGACTTTATAGGAACGGAGCACCTTCTTCTCGGAATCATACGGGAGGGCGAGGGCATCGCCGTAAAGATTTTGCGCAATCTCGGGGTTGATTTATACAAGCTGAAAAAAGCCGTTGAGGATACTGTACGGACATCGGGAGGGACGCTTACAATCGGCAACATCCCTCTGACCAAACAAGCAGAGAAAGTTCTGAAGATCACATACCTTGAAGCCAAGCTCTACAAGTCAGATGTGATCGGCACAGAACATCTCCTCCTTTCTCTACTACGTGACGATTACAA
>JAKASW010000234.1 GCA_021818875.1 Bacteroidota bacterium | reverse complement strand
TAGCTAGATATGTTATTGCAGCTAAGGGATTCTTGGACACAAATGAAACAGCTGCACCACCTAAGGCATTGGTCTCGCCGGAAAGCGGGAAATTCAACTCAGGTAAAATCTGTGCTTGGTTCTTAGCCGCTGCTTCAAACATCAGAAGTGCAAATATTATTAACGTTCTTCTCAATCTCATCTCCGTCCTCCCGTGTCGCCAATCTTATAGATACTATGAAGGTATGTCTAGGCATATAATCTCAGTCAAGCCGTAGTTTCCCATCCCAAAAGAGCTACCATCAGCACACATTCCGGCGGGATCGGCTACCTGTACTGTGAACTTGTCGACCACGCTCCCTATTCGGGAGCTGGCTGTTTGTGCATGGGTTGCAATAGCTGCCCTAAGGGCGGTGAGCAGCGAAAGGATTAGCGAGCCTCGCTTGATTCTACTAAAGCTCACGCGTGCTTCCCTTTCTTCCCGCGCCAGTCCCCGTTGCGAATTACCTGTAGCGACCATTTCATGGTACGCTCCTCCACTTTCGACGTCCGGCCTTGTATAGAATTCATCTTATACTCGGCATGCTACGTTCTTCTTAATGACATGACGGATCGGTCCCGTCGGCTCGACTCGCATTCCGTTTGATCTGCGAGCCTTCAGGTCATCCCATTGACGACTCAATATTTCACAAAAAGAGACTTGAAGCAATTGCTCCGCCGTTAGCTTCAGATTAATTCTCTTTAATGAAGGAGTGTATCGGATGGGAACAGTGGGCTCTGAGGCTTCTCAAGCGGAGTCCGTATCCCCACCGAAAGGTCTTTACAGACTTTCCATCACCAGCACATTCTCGATGTGGTACGTCTGTGGAAACATATCCACGGGTTGGGAGCTGATCACGCGGTAGCCATGTGACGCGATTTCTTTTATATCTCTCGCCTGAGTCATCGGGTTGCAACTGACATAAACTATCCGTTCAGCACCGAGCAGATGTAATCCTGAAGCGATTTTCGGATGGAGGCCGCTGCGAGGCGGGTCCAGCACTATTAAGTCCGGTTTAGGAATTCCAAGGTCCGCAAAATGTTGATTAGGACTTCCACCTTTAAACAGCTCCAGCAGATCAGTCTGAGTAAATTTGACGTTGCTCACCTCATTAAGCTCAGCATTTGCCTCAGCATCTCTCACTGACGATTCAACCACTTCGAACCCGTACAATTCATCGGCGTACCGGGACATGTAAATTGACAGGCTACCTGTGCCACTATACATATCATAAACGACTTTTCGTTTGCCGCCAAGTCCGGCAAGCGCGGCTGCATACAACTTTTCCGCCTGGGTCGTGTTCGTCTGGAAAAACGAGAGCGGCGAAATCCTGAACGAGTATCCACCAAGCTTTTCGGTAATAAAACCTGCACCGAAATGGATCTTCCATAAATCCCCGGTAGCGACTTGCGCACGCGCCCTGTTGATAATCGATGCGAACGTAGAAACAAAAGGAAGGTCTCCATGCAATTTAGCTGCAAGATTGCCAATGCTTCCGTCTTCGTTCAATAATACAAGGTTGACGAGCAGTCCACCGGTTGCAAACGACCTTCGGATTGTGAGAAATCGGAGTAGCCCAGAGTGCATTCTGGAATCATAGATCGACACACCAAGGCTTCTTCTCAATTCGGAATCGGGTGCAATAAGTTTTCTGAACCAGTCGACGACGGCGTTCGTCTTTTCATCGGCAAGATGGCATTGCTCAATATCTATTGTCTTGTCAAATCTTCCCGGCGCGTGGAAACCGAGAGCGACTTTAACCGGATCGCCTTCGTAGATCCTGAACGGGTTCTCGGAGAATGTCATCTCAATCTTGTTGCGATATCCGTAAATATCTTCAGCTCCTATGGCCTCAGCAACGTCTACATTTATCCCCGCAGTTCGTTCCAGGGCATCGACCACATGCTGCCGTTTGAATCTGAGCTGCTCGCCGTAATCCAGGTGCTGCCATCTGCAGCCTCCGCACGTGCCGAAGTACTTGCATGGTGGTACAACCCGTAAAGGAGAAGGCTGGATAACTTCAACTACTTTTGCTTCTCCGTAGTCGCGTTTGCGTTTGAGAATCCTTGCTCTAACTAAATCTCCTGGGACCCCACCTGAAACAAATACGACGTAACCGTCAAGACGCGCAATTCCTTTGCCTTCGAATGCTGCCCCTTCAATTTTCAGATCTACAACTTCTTCGTCGTGTTCTTTCATCAAGTCAGCGATTTTGCAGAAATATCTTGCCTTTCAGTCTCACCCCGATATTCCACAGTTCCATAATTCCATTCTTCCATTATTCTTTCGAAAAATTCTATGCAGGACAATACCCCGCCTTCACTCTACAACCATCCCAAATACATCCATGACGTTCGTATCTGTGGGGCCTGTCTCGATGAGGCCACCGTACTTCTTGAAAAAAGAATTCGAATCGAATGTGGCAAGATATTTCTCCGCCTCATTCTTTACATCGTCGATCTTCGAGAATGTTTCGAGCGAGCCAAATGCTCCTGCGGCGTCACTGTTACCATCCCTGCCGTCCGTGCCGAATGAAAATACGGTGGTCCTTTTCAGAGCTTTCCCCTCCATCATAAGCTCATGCATTCTCTTGATGGCAGACAGAACAAGATGCTGGTTCCGTCCTCCGATCCCGTTGCCGGAAACGTCGACTACCGTCTCGCCGCCAAAGAGCACAATCGCCGGCGGCGCAATGATAGAACTGTTTAATTCAATCTCTGACGCGATGGAGATCAGGAAGTCTGACGCTTCGGCGACGCTTCCTTCGAAAGAAGAATTAAGTATCATGGTATTGAAAAGATTCTCCGATCCGATTTGCTTGGCTGCTCTAAGCGCATCTGAATTGGAGGCGATAACTCGTACCGAGTTGTTTTCCAGCTTTACCGGCTTGAAGTCAGATGACATTCTTTCAAGTGCCTTTGGCACTGAGGCTGGTACGGAGTCAATCAACTTGCTAGAGCGAAGAAACGACAACGCATCCTGCGGTGTTGAATTGTCTTCTACACTTGGACCACTCGCTACAGCGGATGGGTTGTTTCCCACCACATCCGATATAACAAGGGACAGCTTCCCACACTTTGGGACAAGTTCAGCCAGCTTGCCGCCTCCCAGAGCGGAGAGATGTCTTCTTAGAAGATTTATATCCTTGATCGAGATTGCGTTCTTGATGAGGACCTCGAATGCACGATTTGCGTCCGCGAGAGTGACCCCTTCTGTCGGTACAAAGACAGATGCACTTCCCCCACCTGAGATGAGAAAGATTATCACGTCACGGTTGCCGCTCGACCGGACAAAATCGAAAACAGCTTTCCCTGCCATCAGACTTTGTTCATCGGGATAAGGGTGCCCGGTTTTGAAGAAACGGAATCCCGGCACGTCCAGATGACTGCTCACAGGGGTGGCGATTATTCCGCTCACTCTGGTCCCCAATTTCAATGCGATTTGGTGTGCCATGGCCTCCGCTGCTTTCCCGATTGCCACGCACTTGACTTGCCCATCTTCACGAAACTCCACCTTTTCACTAAAAGCATGAAGGACATGACCGTCAAAAGCAAACTGTTCCCCAAACAATGATTGCGGCTTAACTGCGCTTATGGATTTGTCGACAATTGTCCGCATAAGATCGGACGTTGAAATGCCGGGTTTATCGATCACTTGTGCGAGGGGGTTCTTGGAATAGAGATTTTCAGCAGACCGATGCGCCGCTCGTACGAATTGAAATCGGCAACGGGATTGTCCGACGTGGAAAAGAGGTAGAGAGGGTAAAGTCTGTTATAAGTCTTCATTGCAAGGGCAAGAAGACCTTTCGAGGAAATGACGCGCTCGGATTTATCGAACTCTTTCCCGAAGATTATGTAGTCGGTACCCTTGAATTTCGGATGGTCGCGGGCAGGATTGAAGTGTTTGGAAATGGGGTCCCTCCCGCTATGAAGCTCGTAAGCGGAAAACTCACTTCCTATTCTGTACTTCCTGCAGGCCGCCACAAATTGGTCAGCGTGCGATGCAAGGTTTTCCTCGAAGCGTCTGTGACCGTCCACCTTTTCGTTGTTCAGGAATGTCCCGATCTCCATCCCGTTCCTATCCAGATAAAGGAAAAGCTCCGAGCCCCACTTTGTCTTCCCAAATCGAATCAGGAAGAAATCCTTGTACGGCTTCTTCGCAAATCGCATGTCTCTATTCAAGCGGACAAGCGTCTTGTTGAACTTCGGTTCCGTTTCGAATTCAGGGTTGATGAACTTGATGAAAGGACCGATAGACACCACAAACGCACGAGCGGGATTCATCAGGTATTGCTCATAGTCCTGGCGGTGCTTGTTAAACCATGTGACGGAGTTGTGCTTGTAAAGATCCTGAAAAAAATCGAAGGTCTCCGGATAGAAGCCGTTGAACTCAAGCTCTTGTGATATTTTACTCTGGTTAGATTTCATTGCTACTCGGCGTTGCAGATCTTCTTAAGATCCAGTCAAACGGACAGAAATCAAAATTCGGAGCGGGAAACAGCATCAGAACAGAAGTGCCTGCAACTTTTCCTGGACTTCTGAAACTATCGAAGGTCGCACAGTACCAACATACTCAATTTCCCGCACATCCCAATCGAGGCTCTTGATATGATCGGCCAATACTACCCCTGATATTCCCTTTGACTTAACGCGAACTTCAAATGGGTATCCTTTGATCTGGCTTGTAATTGGACAGAGAACCGCCAACCCGGATTTTCCATTATATTCTCTCGGCGACAAGACCAGACCAGGTCGCTTCCCTTTCTGTTTATGACCGACATGCGGGCCGAAGTTTAGCCAAACAAGATCACCTCTCTCCGGAATATATCCTGCCATCACCAAACCTCTCTTCCTATCGGTTTTCCTGTGTCGGTCTCGCGGTGTATGTTTTCCTCAGAAATCCCCCCCACCAACTTTAACAACCGCGCCCTATTGCCGACCTCAATAAGAATACCATCTTCGTGCCTACTCAACTCCACTTCTGTTCCATCTTCTAAATTGAGATCCCGCGCAACAGACCATGGAATTCTCACTGCAAGCGAGTTCCCCCACTTCTTTAAAACAGTCTCCACACCTCTTCTCCTTGTTGATACATAGTATATACTGCGCGAGGTCAGGGATCAATGACTCTGTAAAACACGAAGTCTCGCATCAAATCCCGGCGGCAGGGCGTTTGTTCTACATCAGCTTGTTTGTCAAATACTCTCCGAGCTGTTCAGATGCCACCCTCTCCTGAACCATGGTATCTCTTTCCCGGATGGTGACCGTCTGGTCCTGCAATGTTTGAGAATCCACCGTCACGCAGAATGGCGTACCTACTTCGTCCTGCCGGCGGTACCGTCTTCCGACTGCTCCGCTGTCGTCATAAAAGACTCTGAAATGTCGACGCAAATCTGATTCAATGTTGTGTGCCACGTCCTGCATCCCATCGCGGTTTACCAGAGGAAATATCGCCGCCTTGATAGGAGCAAGGCGCGGGTGAAACTTCAAAACGACTCTACCCTCTGATCCGCCTTCGGCCGTTCTTGCCTCCTCCTCATGATAAGATCCGGTGAGAAATGCCATGAAGGACCGGCTTGCGCCGCAAGATGTCTCGATCACGAACGGTGTGTACTTCTCTTTTGTCTCTTCATCGAAATATTTCAGAGACTTTCCGGAATATTCCTCGTGTCGTGATAGGTCGAAGTTCGTGCGGTTGTGCACGCCCTCGATCTCTCCCCATCCGAACGGGAATAGGAATTCGATATCGTAAGCATCTTTTGCGTAATGTGCCAGCTTCTCTTTCGGATGCTGGTGCCACCGGAGTTGTTGTTCTTTCATCCCAAGGTTGATATACCATTGCATTCTTTGTTGACGCCAGTACTCGAACCACTTATCATCGCTTCCCGGCTTTACAAAGAACTGCATCTCCATCTGTTCGAATTCTCGCGTCCGGAAAAGGAAATTCTTCGTATTGATCTCGTTGCGGAATGCCTTGCCGATCTGAGCTATTCCGAACGGCAGCCGCTGACGGGACGCGGTCATGACATTCTGAAAGTTCACAAAGATTCCCTGCGCAGTTTCCGGACGCAGGTAGACTACCGCAGATGAATCTTCCACGGGACCGACAAATGTCTTGAACATAAGGTTGAATTTTCGAGCGTCGGTAAAAGTGCCTTTATCACCACACGATGGGCATGGAAGCATCGCTGCAATTCTTGCAGCATCTTGATCAGACTCTATCAGTTTCGCAAACTCTGATTCTATCGTTTCATCTTTTTGCTGACCTTCAAATCCTGCCGGATCTATTTCCCGGAGAACCTCTTTCTTTTTCTTCAATGACAAATCGTCAAAGAGAACATCGACCCTGAATCGAGCTTTGCACTTCTTGCAATCGACCATCGGGTCAGTAAAATTCTCGACATGACCGGAGGCCTCCCACACTCTGGGATGCATCAGGATAGCGGCATCGACGCCCTCCACATCTTCCCGGAGCGTCATAGTCATCCACCATTCGTCTTTCACGTTGCGAAGCAACTCTACACCAAGAGGACCATAGTCCCACGCTCCATTAA
>JAKASW010000233.1 GCA_021818875.1 Bacteroidota bacterium | reverse complement strand
GAACCTTCGTCGGTGAGTCGATGGTTTACCGCACCGCCGGTCTGATCGACTCGATATTAGGTAGTGTAGACAAAAATGCCGAAGGGGCAGGGATGATGGCTTTGAAAGGAATTGAAGAATATGCCGTCGAGTGCAGCATAATCAAAGTGTACGCGTCCGAGATTTTAGATTATGTTGCCGACGAAGGGGTACAGATTTTCGGCGGATACGGATACACTGAAGAATATCCCGTCGCGAGACCATATCGCGATTCCCGGATCAACAGGATATTTGAGGGAACGAACGAAATCAATCGGCTTCTCATTCCTTCCATGTTGATCAGGCGTGCCATGAAGGGTGAGCTGCCCCTGATGTCTGCTTCCCAGAAATTGATGGACGAAATTGTTTCGTTCTCCGCCGGTGAATCTGTCTATGAAGGACCGTTGTCCGAAGAATTGAACTTAGCTGCGAGCGCAAAGAAAATCGGTCTTCTGGTATCAGGGGTCGCATTCCAAAAGTATATGGACAAATTAGAAAACGAACAGGAGATAATCTGGCACGTCAGCGATATCACCATGGAGGCGTACGCCATGGAGAGTGTGATCCTTCGCGTTAAGAAGATGCACGAAAGGAACGGACGCGATGCTGGTTTGTATACCGATCTCGCACGCGCATTTGTATATGATGCGGCTGAGAGGGTCGAAAGTCATGCCAAGGCGGCACTCGCGATAATTGCGGAAGGCGACCTGCTGCGCACCTACTTGACGGCAGTCCGCCGGCTGCTAAAGTACTCGCCGATCAACTCAGCGTATATCAGGAGATCAATTGCCGATAAGCTCGCGGAGGCAGACGGGTACGATTTATGAGTCCAAATAATCGAGGAACGTATCCTTAAGGCATTCAAAATCCTCCGATGTCATGCCGTAAATATTGTGATCGAGGAACCGGTTTTTTACTCTCTCATTTTCTCTGAGTACGCCTTCGATTTTGAAACCCAGTTTCTTGATCACCCGATTGCTGGCATCGTTGCCGGTTGCGGCCTGAATGAAAACGCGGTGAAGCCTGAGTTCTTTGAACAGGTAAGACAGTAATATCGATGTTGCCTCCGTAGCGAAGTTTTGCCTGATGGATTGACGTTTTATCCAATACCCGATGCTCGTTCGCTGGTTTGTCCAATCGATTTGGCCGGTGCTGACCATCCCGACAATCTCACCATCGATTCTCACTGATAGATGAATTGCCATCCGTATCTGCATGTCGTAAATCCACTGTTCCACTATGTGTTGCTCGTCCGTGATGCTTTGAATGAAGTCTACCCACGGAAGCCACATCTCCAGGTGTTGGCGGGAATCAGATATTATTCTGTAAAGGGCGGCGACGTCTTTCAGCTTGATTGCCTGCAGGGCAACCCGTCGTCCCGCCAGACTTAGTGTATTGAAATCGTCCATCATATACTTAAGTTATCTCTTCGCTTTGCTTTTCACAAATCCCGTGTCCGCAGGACGGCCAATCGCTGCGGAAAAAAAGTTTGATCCGACTATCGGAAGCGGGAAAGGTCGCATCGAAGCGGGGTGAGGGGGGCTGTGATTTTCAATACACCCCGGTTGAACGCTGAGACTAAGAACTTTATATTTTGTAAATGGCGATTCAGACCAGGTGAGGAAATAGCGCCGTGCTTTACAAGTATGTGTCGATCGGGTACACTGCAACAAATCTTCTCTTAGCCCTTATTATCTTTTTCAAGAGCTCAAAGAGCAACGTCGTCAGGTTTTATTTGTTCCTTGTTCTCTCTATGGTCGCTTTCGGAGCGTGCGGACTCCTGGCGACCACAAATCCGTCCGTCAATATGGGGGCTTTACTGACGGCTGTGGCTGCATTCCTGTTTGCACTCTTTCCCTTTTTCTTTCTCCATTTCATGATAGTCATGGTTCGACGGGAGGAACTGCTTCATTCACCGGTTACAGTGGCATTTGTTTATTTCGGTGGCTTGTTCAGCTATACCTTCGAGCTCCTTGGAATGCTTCCAAAGCCGGTGACTGTCGGCACCGGACTCTCGGTGATGGGATACTTATTTTTCGTGACATGGATGTCTGTATTGTTCAGCGTCGGCATTGCGCTCCTGTTCACTTTTCTGAAGGGCTTTTCCGATAAAGGTCAGAAATCTAATCTATTGGTGGCAGGGTTTGCGTTCCTTCTATTGCTCTTTCCCGGTCCCTTTACCGAGTCCGTGTTTGTCGCTTTTTTCCCGAAGACTCTTGGAGTCTATTTTGTTTCGTCGCTTCTTTCTTTGGTGATAGCCCTCTATTTCCTGTTCAGACACAAGATAATTGTTAATACCATATATGATGCGATGAAGTCTGCCGTGACGTTCATGAGTGATGTACTTTTCCGCACTGACGACCTGTTGAATATCCAACTTGTGCGTGGAGGCGCTGCAGCCCTTCTCGGCTATAGCGAGAATGAAATGGTCGGCAAGAGTCTCCTTGACCTCACTCCACATTCCGATCTCATCCGTACTCACAGGAACAAAGTGATGGAAGGAAAGGAGGAACAAGCTGTAATCGACGTTGACCTTCTCTCCAAGCGAGGCGAAATCGTACCTGTGAATCTTTCGTTGACGGCTGTTGTAGAGACCGGGGAGGTTGTTGGGTTTGTCGGCGTGGGCAGGGACATGACGGAAAGGCGCCGGTCGGAACTGTTGAAGTCCGCTATGTACCAGCTTGGAGAGATCAGCCGACAAACGGAAAACCTGAAAGAGTTCTGCAAGGCGACTTATGAAGTGGTCTGCCAGCTTATGCCCACCAAGAATTTCTATATCGCAGTGCGAGATCCGATTACACGTGCTCTCTTCTATCCGTTCTATGCAAACGAATTATATGACTTTCCAGGAAAACATCCGGGACTTGATGCATTCGATGAACAGGTGATGCTGACTGGTAATCCATCGATCATGACGATTAACGAAGCTCAGGACCTGAGGGACAACGAGCAGCAGAAAGCAGATCGGAGGATGCCGACTGATTGGATTGGTGTCCCGCTGAAAACGGGATCAGGGGCAATCGGTGTCATGGGAGTGGAGAATTATTCCGTCCAACCAAAGTTTGGCAAGCACGAGGAAAATATTCTTTCCCTGCTCGCAGGTCAGATAGCGTCGGCGATCGAGCGGAAGCAAACCGACGAAAAGATCAGGGAACAGGCTGCACTTCTCAACAAGGCACAGGACGTGATCATTCTGGAGGCGCTTGACGGGACAATAATGTTTTGGAACCAGGCGGCTTCCAGGATATTCGGGTGGAGCAACGAAGAAGCTGTTGGCAGGAAACTCGGAGATCTTTACAGGAATAATGGAATGTTTCCACTGTCACTTGCGCGTGAGGCAGTCTTGAGGGATGGAGAATGGTCGGGGGAAGTGGTGAGGCAAAACCGTGCCGGAGCAGAGGTTGTTATGGACTGCCGCTGGAAACTTCTATACGATGTTGACGGTCAGCCGAAATCCATCATGCAGGTTTGCACAGACGTGACCGAAAGAAAAAAACTCGAGGCTCAATTCATGCGAGCACAGCGGCTCGAAAGCATTGGCACGCTGGCCGGGGGAATAGCACACGACCTTAACAACGTTCTATCGCCGATCATGATGTCGGTTAGAACACTCAAACTAAAGCTGACAGATGAAGACAGCGGCAAGATTCTGGAAGCTCTCGAATCAAGTGCCAAGCGCGGCGCCGACATGGTACGCCAGGTGTTGATGTTCGGTAGAGGAGCACAAGGCGATCGTCTCGTCTTGCAGCCGCGACATATATTGAGGGAAGTTCTAAACATTGCCACGGAAACATTCCCCAAGTCAATTCAGATTGAGTACACTATTCCGAAGGATCTCTGGACAGTAATGGGTGATGCCACACAAATCCACCAGGTCCTGCTTAACCTCTGCGTGAATGCCAGAGATGCAATGCCTGAAGGTGGACTCCTGACAATAACTGCAGATAACGTGGTACTGAATGAAGACTATGCTAAGATTAACATCGATGCCAAACGCGGTAAGTATGTCGTCATGACTGTTACCGATACGGGAAGGGGAATACCGCCAAATCTGATCGACAAGATTTTCGAGCCTTTCTTCACGACGAAAGAGATTGGAAGGGGAACAGGACTCGGTTTGTCGACCGCCCTTGCAATTGTCAAAGGCCATGGCGGCTTCTTGAACGTCTATAGTGAACTGAATAGAGGAACGGCATTCAAGATCTTCCTGCCGGCGTCTGAGCCTGTCGAGACAGGCGTCGTGGCGGAGCTGGATCTGGATCGCTATGTGGGGCATGGTGAACTGGTCCTTGTCGTGGATGATGAATCCTCAATCCGGGAAATCGCGCGCGCGACACTTGAAGCTTACGGCTACAAAGTGCTGGTCGCGAGAGACGGGGCGGAAGCGATAGCAGTCTTCGCGAGAAACATTGGAAAGACGCAGTTGGTGATAATAGATAACATGATGCCGGTTCTGGACGGAAAGTCTGCTATTCCCGCACTGCGCCGGATGGAGACGCCCGTAAAGATTGTCGCCACCAGCGGTTTCCAACAGGAGACCACAGGCATCGCCGCAGACCAGATAGATGGTTTCCTGGGCAAGCCGTTTACCGGCGAAATGCTGCTGAAGACGGTCCACGAAGTTCTCTACGAACAGGAGTAAGCCGACCTCATTACTTCAGTTCCAAACGGTTTGTTGCCGGTTCTGATGTTCCAATAATCCCGGTTTATCGGGATACCCCTGTCCCTGATCGTCTCTTTCCCCGTCCTGCTGTCCGTAATTGCTCTTAAAGCACAGCGGGCGTAAATTATGAAAACAGGAGATTTCTATTGAGCGGTTTCAATTATGAAAGATTGAAAGCCATCTTCGATGGAATCAGCGGAAAAAGAGTGGCGGTACTCGGCGACTTGATGATTGACAGGTACATTTGGGGCAGCGTTTCTCGAATATCACCTGAGGCACCAGTTCCGGTTCTTGAGGTCGAGAGTGAATCGACAAGGCTTGGCGGTGCTGCCAATGTTGCGAACAATATAAGGTCCCTTGGTGCCGAGCCGATCCTTATCGGTTTGGTGGGGAAGGACGAAGCCGGTGAGAAGCTAAAGAGTATACTTCACGAATGCAGGTTGTCCGACGAAGGGATCATCGTGGATCCAGGCAGGCCGACAACGGTCAAAACGAGAGTGATAGCGCATAACCAGCACGTTGTCCGTATGGATTTTGAGATGAGGAGAGATATTGAAGACCTGATCCTTAACAAAGTGGTACAGTTGATCGGAAATCTTGTCAACGACATCGATGCCCTGTTGATCGAGGACTACAATAAGGGAATGTTGACAAAAGAATTGCTGGCCCAGGTAATCGATTTGACGCGCAAGAACCACAAGGTGGTCAGCGTTGATCCGAAGCAAAAGAACTTTTTCGAGTACAAGAACGTGACCCTCTTTAAGCCGAACAGAAAAGAAGCCGAAGGAGCTTTGGGAGTGCCTGCAGGTTCTGACGAAGAGAGTCTGGACGCTGCCAGAAAACTGATCGATCGCCTCAAGTGCGAGTACGTTCTGTTGACCCGAGGCGAAAAGGGGATGACCCTGGTGGAACGAGATGGTACGTTCGCACATTTCCCGACTAAAGCGAGAAATGTCGCGGACGTGTCAGGTGCTGGTGACACTGTTATTTCAACGCTGACCGTGGCGTTGGTCTCAGGCGCTACCGTCAAGGAGGCCGCTGCCATTGCAAATCATGCGGGCGCGATCGTTTGTGGTGAAGTCGGGATTGTACCAGTCAACAAAGAAAAGCTTTTCACAGAAGTCATCAATGATTCCAAGTCACTCGCCGATTCGGTAAATCAGGTGAAAAGGTCGGGGGTTCGGGAGATCTCGCATGAGTAATGTTTTTGCGAGAGAAGAACTTGCCATAATCTTGCGGAAGCTACAGGCCGACGGAAAGAAAGTTGTCTTCACGAATGGAGTATTCGACATAATCCACCGGGGACATGTGGAATACCTTGGCCGGGCCGGCGAGTTGGGCGACTGCCTGGTGGTAGCCATCAACTCAGACGCGAGCGTGAAGAGGATAAAAGGCAACAAGCGCCCCATAGTGAGCGAGAACGACAGGGCATTTGTGGTCGCACATCTGAAAAGCGTGGACTACGTTTGCGTTTTCGGCGAAGACACGCCATACGATACGATCAAGGAACTGCAGCCGGATGTTTTGGTCAAAGGGGCAGATTGGAAGGCACAAGATGTGGTCGGCAAGGATATCGTGGAAGCCAGAGGGGGAAGGGTTGTCACGATCAAATACCTTGACGGAAGATCAACAACAAACATCATCAACAAGATACTTGAAGTCATGCAGTAATGACCCATGCAATGCGGAAGCGGGTGTTTCTCCCGATTTTCCTTTTATTCGTTTGTTTTCCACTAATAGTCTATGCTCTATCCTACACGAAGTTCTTCAACGATGAGGTAAGGAGTTCCCTAACTTCGATCGTCGACACGGAGACAAACGCAAGGCTCTATCTCGGCAAGATTCAAGGCAGTGTCTTCGGCTCATTTACAATCTGCGGTGCAGCACTCTATTATGATAACTCGCCG
>JAKASW010000232.1 GCA_021818875.1 Bacteroidota bacterium | reverse complement strand
CAGAGATTCTCGAGCAACGGATTAAGACCTCTGCCGTCAGAAGGAACAAACCCAGGGTGAACGGTTTGCGGCCACGTCTGCCAGACCTCCTCAAATGGACTCTTTAGAATTGCCACCAAGACGAGAAACGTGGCAATGGCGGAGTATATCCCCATCACCGATGACTCGTAATGGTGTTTGCGGGAGTAAATCATCAGTATCAGCCCGATGATGCATGTGTAGACGGTCCACAACATGAAGCTTCCTTGCTGGCCAACGTAGAAGGTTGAGAGAAGCAGAGGGGGGTGAAGCTCGTATGAGCTATAGCTCCACACGTAAGTGTATTGCAATTGGTGAGTGAGGAGGAGATCCATAAAAAGTCCGGCGGCCAGGATCACTGAAGTGGCACCGACGTGGAAACCGAGACGGGCTACCCTCAGACTCTTCGGGTCACCGTTTCCGTCCTTGGCATTGGGACCTCCACTTCGAAAGAAACTGTATGTATATGCAATCGTGGCAGTCAGCATTCCGCTGAATGCCAGCAAGATAAGAAGACGACCAACCATATTTTACCTCAGTTTAATTGACGCTGCTACTCGAAGTAGTTTGTGCTGAAGCTTGAGGTCCCGTTTTCGATTGGTATTTGGATGGACATTTTGTAAGTACATCGCTGGCCTGGAAAACCCCACCCTCATAGCGTCCCTTCGCCACGATGTCGGGCGCTTCGTCGAAGTTGTTCGGTTTTGCACCCTGGAGTACGACAGGCATGATGGTCTTATTATCATCCATCATGTAAAAATGGTAAGTGTTGCTTTGTGGATCGTAGAAACTTTTCATGCTTTTCACCCATGATCCCTTGACTTGTACGACCCGGTGAGTCTTTTCTGCAGTGGCTAGATTCACGTATGCGATGTTGTTCTGCATGAAAGAGATCGCACCAAAAACTATGAAAGCAAGGATAACTAATCCGCCTATTATGTATTTACTTTTCATTTCGTCACTTCCTCTTTGTCGGCATCTGTCTCAGCATAAAGTTTACTTATTTTCTTATCTAAACGAAAAAGATATACAAAAATTCCCAGCCAAATCACAAGAACGATAATCAAAACGACAAAAAGCGCGTTGTGGCTCAGGAAATCGTAAAGCGTCATTATGCGGCCTCCGCATGTTTATGATATGAAACCAGTCCAATCCTTGTCCTGAGCTGCAGCAGCCAGAGGTACAGTCCGGTAAAACCGATCAGCGATGCAAAGAAGACATACTTCATGTCGGTGCCCATGTACATTTTCCCATTCGTATTAAGAATCGGAGCAGCTGAGCCTGCGCCGCCAGGATGGAGACTGAATGTGATTCTCGGCATTATGAAGATGAAAAACGGAACAGTCACAAAAGCAATTATCGAGTACACGGCGGAAAGTGAAGCACGCCTCTCCTCTATCTCCAGGGCACTTCGCAAAGAAAAATAGGCGCCATAGATCAGGAGAAGAACAAATATTGAAGTCTCCCTCGGGTCCCAATTCCAGAAACTTCCCCAGTTGAACCGTGCCCAGATCGACCCTGTGACAGTTGCCAGTATGCAAAACACGAAACCAAGCTCGGCGGCCGACTCCGATCTTATGTCATACTTCAAATCTCTTTTGCGCAGGTACATTATCCCGTACCACATTGACATGAGAAACGCCAGGACAGCGACCCATGACATAGGAACATGGAAAAATATGATGCGTGCCCTATCTCCGAGTCCAGGTATGTCTCCGATCGGTACGGTTACGCCCAATATCAAAACAGCCGAAATCCATGCCCCGAGCAGAAGTTTCATCCAGCTTTTCATCTCTCAGTCTCTCCAAACAAAATCAAACAGAACAACGGCCACAGTAGTAACCACCACACAATAAGATATCAGAATCTTAAAATCAGCTGAAGCCTCCGCCATAGATGCGCCGTCGACAGATAATCGCGTCGCATCTATCACGCTCATCAGCAACGGCAATAATATAGGGAACGAAAGGACGGGATAGAGAGTTCCTTTTGAGTTGGCCTTAGAGATAATTGCCGCAATGAAGGTGGACGCTGAGGCGAGGCCAAAGCTACCCAGCAGAACAGTGATAAAAAAAATGAAAGGTGATTTTACGACGAAGGAGGGCATCGTCAGGAGGTAAGCGAAGATTATCAGTATGTTTAAGACATATATAAGAACCGAGTTGAAGGCAAGCTTGCCGAGCAAAACCGATGTTGGCTTGACCCAAAGCTGAAGTGTCATCGAAGTTCCGCGTTCCTCTTCGCTGACAAACGAGCGTGAGAGCCCGCTCATCGCGGCGAAGAAAACGATTATCCAGAGAATCCCCGCCGATAGACTTGAAGACACAATCTCACCGGCAGTCGAGAATAGAATAATCGAGAGAGTAACCACAACGAACATCAGAAGGGAATTCAACGCGTACCGCGTACGCAGTTCACTGTTCAGGTCCTTGCTGAATATCGCCGAAGCTGCTTTCACAGGCGGCAAGATAGCTTGTGGAGAAATCAACTTCAAGGTAAGCTCTCGGCAGGCTGTGAGGCAGACTGCCGCAACAGAAATAACATTGAAGTTCACAGCCGATGAGGTTCCGCCGATTATGGACGCGCCGGCTAGTGCGCGAGATGACCACTTACCTTCTTTCGGGACTTGGTCGGCTAAGAAGTCCTGTTGCCTCCGCAATACGAGTTGAGCCTGCTAACCGAAGCCCCGCATAGTTTTCGTGGAGTGCAGTTTAGCGGAGAGGGAGGGATTCGAACCCTCGATACACCGAAGCGTATTCCGGTTTTCGAGACCGGCCGATTCAACCACTCTCGCACCTCTCCCGGGGTGTTCCTCTGTCAAAGTCTGGTAGAATGAAATCCGACCGCGTAAGATTGGCTCATCACTATTCAGATTGTTTCACCGATCTGAAGGACATCGATGCGCTTGCCGGATGGAACTCAGCTACTTTTGCAGAACACAATCTTCGCGGAGAGGGTGGGATTCGAACCCACGGTACAGTTTCCTGCACTCACGCTCTCCAGGCGTGCCAGTTCAGCCACTCCTGCACCTCTCCGAGGCGTATCAATTTAATGCTTGGCTCTGAGGTGAGCAAGATAACCAAAAACTTCACAGAAAGTGAAAGTGAAGGTTAGAGAAGTGATTACAGTTGAGCTGCGGCGATCCACCGTAGCTCGCTGGAGCACAGCAAGTCCCTTATATCGCGTTCGATTGCCAGCGGGTGCCTGCCACACTGTTCTCCTTATAAATCCCAGAAGTCCTTAACATTTCTACCTGGTTGACATCGGATAGTGGCACATCACAGAGATGCACCTCTTCTCCGAAGGACGAAAGGAAATCTTCTTGTTGCTGCCGGTCCTTCGCGGTAAACATAACAGTGTGGAGCCCGAATGCATTCGCGAACAACTCCGCATTCATCATCCGCAGTTTGCGTGTAGTGTTTCCAAACTCGCCAGCGTCCGCGACCAGGTGAGCCGCTCCCGCCTCAAACCATCTCGTGGCACAGTTGATATAGTTATTTGCCAGTCGCTCCGCCAAAGGCTCCTGACCAAAGTCTTCGATTCGGAAGTGGACATCCAGATCGCGATCGTCAGCCAGCCGAACGATTTCCCACGGCTTGACATCATGGCTGATCGTATCGTTTCGCACCCTGACAGCGGTGAGTCCGAGCTCAGCACATTGGTCAAGATGTACGGGAAGCATCCCTCTGGTAATGACACATTTTAAGGAATGGATATCAGTGACAGTCTGGACATTGTACTGTTTTACAAGATTTATCTTGTGCCGCATTACAAGGTTGTTCTCATTGTTCTGCCCTCCCATCACAATCCTTCCCCCTCGAGTATCCATCTTGCATAGCGAGTGGGATATCGGAGATGCCGGGGCCATTGTCCTTTGCGATGATGACTATTCCTCGCTTGCCGGGTTGATCCGCAGTTTTGAGAACAATTTCACCGGTCTTCGCAAATATCAGGATATTCCTCGCCACTTCCGAAATCGCTGTAACTATGATGGTCAGGTCTGTATCGGAGAATCCAACTTTTCTTCCGATAGCCCGACCGTGCCCTCTGGCCAGGACAACATCTGTGTCAGATTCAATCTTAACACGCGTCTCATCGCTCACTTGAGGTACCTCGCGCGTGAGTGCGCTGGTCGAGAAGGACAAGACCCTCTTCCAGATCCAAAGCGGTTGAGATTCCCTCAAGGGTGAGGCCGAGGTGCGTCATAGCGAAGGCAACTTCCGGCTGGATTCCACAGATTACTGTCTCAGCTCCCCTCAACTTGATCATATATGCAATGGAACGAAGGGTCTTTGTCGCAAATGAATCCATAACATCGAGCGCCGTGACGTCGACTATGACACCTTTCGAGCGATACTTTCCTACACGGTCAACGAGATTATCTTGAAGTCTCAAAAGATCTTCGTCGGAGAGTGCCCCCTGTATAGTCGCGATGACGTAACCACCTTGTTTCAGTATAGGAACTTCCAAGAGTAGACCCTCTATTCCTTCCTAAGCTGCTCGCTGACAGGTATAACTTTATATCCTAGTAGCCTCTCAGCTTCCTCTATGCCTCCCTGCAAGTCGCCCACGGTGTTCATCTTGGTGAGGTCAACTCCGATGGTGACTAGCGTCTGTGCGATTTCCGGTGAAAGGCCAGTGACAATTACCGTTGCGCCGAGGAGCCGGGAGGCTTCCACTGTTTGAACCAGGTGGTTTGCCACGTTCGAATCCATTGCCGCGACACCAGTTATGTCTATCACTACAACTTTGGCTCGGTTGGTCCGAATTCCCTGGAGCAGCTGCTCTGTAAGTTGCCTCGCTCTCTGGGGATCAAGAAGACCAATGATCGGCAGAATCAAAAGCCGTTCGCGCACCTGAAGCACTGGAGTCGACAACTCGCGGATTGCTTCCTGTTGTTGAGTGATTGTTCGCTCGCGTTCCTTTACAAAGCTGACCGCGACGGTATTGGCAATGCTGTTTGCTGCCGGCTCGTAGGCATCGAGAACCCTGTTCAGAAATGGAAAATCATGCTGGTACTTCGCAAAGAGTGAACGAGCCAGTACGTCACGAAGAAGCAGTACGATTCCGATGACTTCATCCGTTTCAACTCCTCTCGGAATAATCCTTTCTGAAAGTTGTCTTGCATACGCCTGAAGGGCCTCGAAGGTCCCGGACTCGAGAGCGTCCACGTAGTTGTCGTATATCGTGGTTGCCTCTGCGAATATTTCGTCCTGAGTCATTGCCGTTAGCAGCCTCGCTTGGGTTATTCGCCTCGCCCATTCCTGTCTCAACTGAGCGCTATTCTGGCGCAAGTGAGCCACCAACTGTCTGAGCAGTTCACTCCAGGATTCATCTGCGACAACTTGAGATGGGATCTTTTGAACCTGGAGATCGTCCTTCTTTGCCATTCTTTATCTCCTGTGATATTGTGGAGTTAATTGATTGATATTTCCGCGAAGTCGGTTGTTCAAGTGAAAAGACGATGCTGAGTTGTCCTCAGAGGCATCGGCCGGCACGCGTAAGCTGTAAGTCACAGCGAATGTTACCTCCGTAAAAGCACAATAGCAATTATCATTTGAGCGTATTTTCCTGTATACTATTCAGTCTAGTTCATGCGGAAATATCCAAAACCATTTCATCAGTTGCCTGTCGTCCAAACAGTCTGGTGGATATCAACCCAAGTGACGATAGTCACAACGTAAATCCTATGAGCCGGGTTTCGGGAGATGGACCTCCGAATTGGACCTTGGCGAACATTGAGGAAGGTGTGTCATACTATACTTCCCAGCGGGATGTATTCGGATCTTGTGATTATGGTACAGATACTACAGAGCTCATTTGGTTCGGATACTTATTCAGGAAGGGGAGAGACTTAAGCAGAGGCTTAAGTCGAAGCCTCAACTTGCAACTGCTGCACATGGGCTGGCGATGATCTGATCTAGCGCCGCTGGTAGCTGAGGCCGCAAATAGCGGCACATTATGGAATCCCCTTGTGGTTCATTGCAGGGTGCACAGAAAGGTCTAAAGCAATGTGCGCCATGAGGGACTCGAACCCCCAACCGATAGATCCGAAGTCTAAGGCAGATAGAAAAACCTACGCCAGGGCATTAAAAAACAGTAATAAATAAGCACTCAGTTGTAACTTTATCATTCCAGGGTACTGGACGTTTCCCTTGGTTTCACAAAAAAGATACCAGAAAGTTACCACATCATGGTACAGTCCGGTATCTTTTTTTTTGTGAAAATCACTTTGGATGGCCTGATTGCTTTTTCCGCTTCGCAGGGTAGAGGGTGAGCACCTTGCCGTCAGTCGTAGGCGTGGGTTCAGTGGTCTTGTGAAGCTGAGATTCGATGGAGGTTACTACCTTGTTTAGTGCGGTTCCTTCCTTCGATACCCTCTCGGCTTCTTGGGCGGTGTAGAATGCAAACGTCGTGTCAGGCGAAGAATGACCGAGATACCGCGCAAGCTGTAATGCTCCGATCTGGCTCGACATTATGCTTGTGAATGTTTTCCGAAGATCATGAAGTTTGTGGTTCTCGATTCCGGCATCTCGCATTCTATCCTTGAACGCATGGGTCCACCAATCGGGGGTGAACTCGAATGGGGC
>JAKASW010000231.1 GCA_021818875.1 Bacteroidota bacterium | reverse complement strand
CTCCTTTGTAATGACCGCAAATCAAGACGAGGTTCTGCTTCAGAGAAAGCTCGTTGGCAGCGGGTTGCTTGAACACTTCTCCGTCCGCAGTAAGCAAGATCACTTCGTCGTAGACCCGTTCCCTGCTTAGATTCTCCACGCATTCGAAGAGGGGCTCAGGTTTCAAGACCATACCGGCTCCTCCTCCGTAAGGTGAATCGTCCAGCGTCTTGTGTTTGTCATGCGCAAAATCCCTGAGGTCGTGAACAACGATTTCAACAACGCCTCTCTCGCGGGCCTTCTTCAATATGCTTTCTGTGAGAGGTCCCTCGAACATTTCCGGGAATGCCGTCACGACATCAATTCTCATCGATCCCGCCTTCCAGCATGCCGTCGATCAACTCGACCTCAATTATGCTCTTTTTGATGTCTACTGATTTTATGAATCTGTTAACGAACGGCAAGACAAAGTCCGAAGCATTATCAGCGCGAATCGACAGAAGGCTTTGCGCTCCATTTGAGCTAACGTTTTCGACAACGCCGATTTCCTTGCCATTCAAATCCTTGACTGTCAGACCTACGAGCGAATCAATAAAGTACGTTCCCTGTGGAAGCTCCGGTCTCTCAGACTGGTCCACCAGCATCTCGTACCCGACAAACTCCGACGCCTCGTCGAATGAATCCACTCCCTTCAGCTTCAAAACAACGTAGCCATTTACTTCCTCGCATTTTTCAATCTCGTGTCTAATGGCCTGGGCAATTTGAGACCTGCGAAAATATGCGGAGGAGAGCCCGGAGAATCTTCCCGGCACGTCGCTGAAGGACTCGACCTTTAGGTCTCCTTTCGGGCCTCTTGGCTTTCTGACTATTCCTATTAGAACCAGATCATCCACGGTAATGTCATTGAGAAGCAGATAAACTCGTTGCCACCATAATGGTGGAAAAGAAAGTGCCTTCAGTGAACGACGAGCACTTTTGAAGGTTGTCGATTTATTTCGAGGCGGCCCTCGCGATCACTGTGTCGGATGGCGGTGGACCTGCGCTATCATGCAGGCCGGAAGCAAACGGCTACTTGTCCAATATTTCCAATATGGCCCGTTTACCTTCTCGTGCAGCCACTGCGCTCAGGAGGGTTCGAACGGCGTTTGCGGTGCGTCCCTTCCGCCCGATTACTTTGCCGATATCCTCCTGGTCGACTTTCAATTGAAAGACGACTTTATTTGCTTCCTTCTCATCCTGAGAGAGTTGGATGCTATCAGGTTTGTCCACAAGTTTTCTAACAACGAACTCCACAAAGTCACGCATTTCGGACCTCCTTTCCGCCCCAACTCGCCGTCGACGACGAGTTGAGGTTCACCACAGCCTGATAAACAATCTAAAGCATTGTTAAGGTGATCAAGCAGTCGGCTCGGACGCCGGCCCTGGTTGCGTACTCGCCTGCTGGGGCTGGGCAGGTTCGCCGGTACCTTCGGATGAAGCCTTCTTGGCTTTTTTAGAAGCCTTTCGCCTCTGTTTGCGTTCAGCTTCGCGCGCCAGCTTTGCCTCCTGACCGGCCTGCCACTCAGCAAGTTTCTGCGTAACTGCGGCCTCGTCCAAACCTTTCTTGGTCAAGTACCACTTGTACCATAAACCCGACTTCCGAAGAAGACTTCGAACAGTGTCCGAAGGCAATGCTCCGCGCCTTAGCCACTTGAACGCCTTCTCCTCGTTGAACCGGATTTCTGCCGGGTATCGCAATGGATTGTAACTACCGATCGACTCGATAAACCGACCATCGCGTGGCGAGCGCGAGTCGGCTGCCACTACTTTGTACGCCGGCTGATTCCTGCGCCCGGTTCTACGTAACCTCAATCTTACTGCCAAATGTTCCTCCGATTGTTTCTAATATATCGCCCAACTCGGGCGCATAGCTTCGATTCCTGAAACCTGACGTTGACCATACTCATAACATGACCTTCCACAAACCAAGGAAACGCTGCTCTCCACTACAAGATCACAGGAATCATCGTCCAAAAGCAGCCCTCGCAAATTTTCCTTTAGAGAGTGTCTTGAACATCCTTTGCATTTCCGAAAACTGTTTGAGCAGCCTGTTAATTTCCTGAACAGTTGTACCACTTCCTGCAGCGATTCTCCTCCTTCGTCTTCCGTCGATGATGTTTGGCTTCTCTCTTTCTTCGAGTGTCATCGAATTTATCATGGCCTCGATTCTGACCAGCGCTCTGTCATCGACTTCAGCATTCCTCACGGCTCCGGACATTCCAGGAACCATCGAAAGGACGTCCTTGAGTGGTCCCATCTTCTTAAGCTCTTTGAGCTGGTCGCGAAAATCTTCAAGAGTAAACTCATTTCTCCTGAGACGCTTCTCCAGTTTCGCGGCCTTCTTTTCATCGACTTGTTCCCGCACCTTCTCGACAAGTGTAACCACGTCTCCCATACCAAGTATCCGGGAGCTCATCCGGTCGGGATGGAACACTTCAAGCTGGTCGAGTTTCTCTCCTACGCTGACAAACTTGATCGGCTTCCTGACCACCGCTCTTATGGAGAGCGCTGCACCACCACGCGCGTCGCCGTCAAGTTTGGTCAACACAACGCCATCGAAATCTAATCTCCGATTGAATTCTTGTGCAGTATTGACAGCATCCTGGCCGGTCATCGAATCCACCACGAAGAAAATCTGGTGAGGAGTTACCACAGTCTTGATCCCTTCTGCTTCTTGCATCATCTCTTCGTCGACATGAAGTCTTCCGGCAGTGTCTATGATTGCGATGTCCCGTGCGTTTTTCCGCGCGTGATCGATGGAATTTTTTGCGATGTCCACGGCAGAACTGCCGCGCTCCAGATAAACCGGGATGCCTGCTTGTCCACCGAGCGTCTCCAGTTGATCGATTGCGGCAGGTCTATGAATATCGCACGCCACAAGGAGCGGATAGCGTCCTTTCCCTCTAAGGTAAGTTGCGAGCTTGGCGGCAAAAGTCGTTTTGCCAGAGCCCTGCAACCCTGCAATCATTATGACATTCGGGATGTCTTGAGTCAGTTGCATCTCACTCGTCGAACCTCCGAGGAGTTGGACGAGCTCATCATAGACAATTTTTACGAAGACTTGTCCCGGATTGAGAGTCTTGACGACGTCTTTTCCGATCGCCTTCTTCTGGATATCCTCGGTGAACTGACGTGCGACTTTATAATTGACATCTGCCTCAAGAAGCGCGCGGCGCACCTCCCCCACTGCATCTGAAATATTTTCATCTGAGATGCGAGCCTGGCCGCTTAAGCGGCGAAATATACCGTCGAATTTCTCGGAAATCTGTTCAAACATACTTCAATAAGGCCAAAAATTGCATGAAAATTTACTAAAAATGGAAGATTGTTGCAAATTTGCGCAAGGAATCTTAGAATACACGAGCAAGGGTGGTGTGACTCTATGTATTTGTGGAATAGAACAGAATGTCTAATGTCTATGGTATCGTTGAACACATGATTGGCACCGCAGGGCATTGTCGGTTTTTGGAAGACGACAAAATATCTGCGGAGGCAAAACTAATTGACAAAGTTGGGCGTCCGTGGAAATTATTTCGAGCACACAAAAATCTGCTCAGGAGGCAAGAATGGAATATTTGTTCCCAAGCGAAAAATGGATAGCTGCATTCAAGGAGAAGATCAATTCAAATCCCAACTACCGACAATCGGGAGCAAAATGGGAACACGGGACGATCGCATTGGTGATGCAATTTGACGACGAACTCTTGTCCAGAGTGAAAAGCGATCCAACCACAGCCATGGAGTTGCCGGCAGGAGAGTCAGCGGTCGGGATTTGGCTCGACCTGTACCATGGTGAATGTCTGGAGGCGAAGGAAGTAGGATGGGACCAAGCACAAAAGGCAAAATTCATAATCAGAAGCGACTACTCAAACTGGAAATCCGTACTGAGAAAGGACCTCGAGCCGGTAAAAGGCATGATGCAAGGGAAATTAAAACTAAAAGGCGACCTCCCTACAATCGTTAGATTCGTGAAGGCGGCACAGGATCTTGTTGATTCAGCAACAATGGTTGAAACGAAATTTATAGACGAATTGGGATGCGGAATCTCTGAATCAACGAATGAGGTCGATGGCCTTCGCCAGATTTGTGAGAGGCACTAATTTCTATAAAGATCATAAGACTGTGTGAATACCATTCCCCCTCAATTGAAGATTCGTGGAGGACAAAATCATGTATGACTCTAATCTTGACTTCGTATTTGAAAACCCAACGAAGGTGATTTTCGGGAATGGTGCCGCATCCAAGGTGGCACGCGAGGTCCGCGAGCGCAACGGCAATCACGTACTTCTCGTCACAGACAAGTTTCTCAAAGACAGTGAGATGGTACACAAGTTAACGGCTGGTCTTGGCAGTAAGCTTGCCGGGATCTTCGCCGATATCGAGCCTGACACCGGGACACACACCGTCAACAAAGGGGTCCAGTATGCCTGGGAGATCGGCGTCGATTGCATCGTTACTGTCGGCGGAGGAAGCTCAATGGACACATCGAAGGGAATAGCCATCGTCCTTACGCTCGGGGTTAAATAGAAGACCACTCCGGTTTTAATTTTCTTTCCCAGCCCGTCATCCCGCACATCGCGCTACCAACTACGGCAGGAACAGGTAGCGAGGTGACCTTTGCTGCGGTCATTAGAGACAATCGACAACACCGGAAGCTGATATTTGCCGATCACCACATTATCCCTGATGTGGCGATCCTGGATCCCCTTCTGACCATGAGCACACCCGCCAGCGTGACGGCGAGCACCGGGATGGATGCCATGAGCCACTCCATCGAAGCACTTCATTCCCAGCAATCAGAGCCAATCGCCGACGGCCTTGCACTCGGCGCTATAAGATTGATCGCTGAATATCTTCCAAAAGCTGTAGAAAACGGGAACGACATCGTGGCACGCGGACAGATGCTTATCGCAGCCAACATGGCGGGAGTCTCATTCGGGAATGCGCAGGTCGGAGTGGTTCATGCTTTAGCGCACAGCGTTGGCGGAAGATTTGGAGTGACTCACGGCGTGGCCAATAGCATCCTTCTTCCCCACTGCATGAGGTATAATCTCGATGCCGTTGCTGATAAATACAGACTCGTTGCACAGGCAATGGGAGTGAACATTCACGGGCTAAGTGAAATAGATGCCGCCTACAAAGGATTAAAAGCCGTATCGGCATTCACTAAGCGATTGAATATGCCACAACGACTGAGAGAAGTTGGCGTCGAAGAAGCGAGCTTGGACCAAGTTGCGGAAGATGCGCTTTCGGATGCGTCGATAGTCTATAATGCAAAATCGATCTTCGACTCTGAAGATACCCTGAAGATCCTAAAAGAAGCATACTGAGAGCGGAGAGTATATCATGAAAAAGTATCAGATGTTTGTCAACGGCAAATGGGTCGATGCTCATTCGGGTATAACCATGAAGGTAATCAATCCGGGCAGCGAGGAAGTAATTGCAGACGTGCCCGTCGCTGATGTGGAAGACACGAGGGATGCAATTAAAGCTGCCCGCAATGCATTTGACAACGGCCCCTGGCCGAGGATGGAACCGAAGTTGCGGTCTGAGATGATGCTCAAGGTGGTCGATGGAATCCTCGCGAGGCAAAATGAGATCGCAGAAATTGAGTCCCTGGGCTCCGGTGCAACCATCAGAAAAGCCTCTATGATAGATGTTCCGCTTGCCGCCGAGCATTTCAGGTACTTCGCTGAGTTGGTTTACAAACGAGATTCGTATGAGCCGCTTCCCTGGATAAATTTCCCATCCGTCAGTTGGAACTTTGTAGTCAGAGAGCCGATCGGTGTTGCCGGTCAAATTGTACCATGGAACTTCCCCCTTCTAATGGCGGTCTGGAAAATTGCGCCTGCCATAGCAGCGGGTAATGCAGTGGTACTGAAACCCGCAAGCTATACGCCGTTGACCGCGTTGGAGCTTGCTAGAATCATCGAGGATGCAGGGATTCCTGCCGGCGTCGTAAATATAGTTACCGGCTTAGGGAGTGTTGTCGGCGAAGAACTGGCGACAAACCCGATGGTCGTCAAAGTCGCACTAACCGGCTCGACCGTCGTGGGCAGACGGGTCATGGAACTTGCGCCAAGAACCGTGAAAAGAGTTACACTTGAACTTGGCGGCAAGTCGGCAAAGATCATACTGGCAGATGCCAACATCGATGAAGCAGTCGACGGCGCATTGTTCGGAGTGTTCCTTCATTCAGGTCAAGGATGCGAGTCGGGGACGAGACTCCTCGTGGAAGATAAGATTTATGACAAGTTCATGGACAGGCTGCTGGAGAAAGCGAAGGCCATCAGGGTCGGATATCAAATGGACTATGAAACCACGATGGGACCTGTGGTCTCTGCAACTCAAAGAGAAACGATAGAGAATTCCGTAGCTGCAGGAATCCATGAGAAAGCGACCCTTCTGTTAGGCGGTCGTAGACCGAAGGGACTCGAGAAAGGATTTTATGTCGAGCCGACGATTTTTACGGATGTTGACAACAAAATGAAAATAGCACAAGAGGAGATCTTCGGTCCGGTGCTGGCAACCATAAGATTCAAGAACGTCGATGAAGCCATAAAGATTGACCATGAAAGTATGTATGGGCTTGCGGGCGGAGTATGGTCGACAGACATACCGAAAGCAATCGAAGTGGCCAAGTCAATACGCACCGGT
>JAKASW010000230.1 GCA_021818875.1 Bacteroidota bacterium | reverse complement strand
TCTGCTCCGGATTGTCCCCGAAATTGTCACGACTTTCGACTGATCATAAAACATCCTGCGCTGTCCCATCCCCTGACAGAATGCCGAACCGGCAACCATCAGCATGGCAGAGAATACAAGAAGCTTTTTCATAACTTTATTCCTTTTTGAGTTTCAAGTTCTACGAGGGCAATCCTGCAATGCCCACTTGTCCTTAGATGCTCCACCATCGAAAAGGTTCAATACCCCGTGGGAGATTGAGTAGAACGGGAACTCAGCTCAAGTCAGGTGGATTCGATTTGATATGCTTCATATACATAGTCTTCGCGTCCTCTCGAGAGTAGTCCGGTGCGGCACCTTTTCCCTTTCATCAGGCAAAGCCAGCTTCAAGGGGCCTAATCACCATCCGCAGGTCGAGGACGATTAATCTTCCTTCTCACGGTCCAATACCAATAAACGATCAAGACCACGATCCCAATGACGATAACAATGTCAGCCTGGTGGAAATATTTCTGAATCACTTCCCAGTTGTTCCCTAGTAAAAATCCGACGTATGTTAGGAACAACGACCAGAGAGCCGAACCCAGAAACGTCAGCGACGTGAACTTGACCGGATTCATCTTCCCAATACCTGCCGGGAGCGATATAAATGTCCTGACCACCGGCACAACGCGCCCAAAAAAAATCGAATACGATCCATACTTTTGAAACCAGACATTCGTCTTCTGGAGATGTTTCTCGGAAAGGATAGTCTTAAGAATCTTGTATCGTTCTCTAATCATTAATATCCACTCGGCCAGGAAGTAGGACAAAAGAGAACCCGCGACGTTTCCGAGAGTGCCCACGAGTGCGACGATCCAAAAATTGAAATCACCGCTCTGTACTAAGAAACCCGAGAACGGCATCACGACCTCCGACGGGATGGGAATGTTGACACTTTCTAAAGTCATCAAAGCGAATATTCCCGGGTAACCAAGCTCCCTGATTACGCGAATCACCAAATTAGAGATTAATGCAGTCATTATACCACGCGTACCATCTTTATTATCAAATTGTGAATTTTGGTTTGATTTGTCGACCGGTCTCCCTGCACAACTAGAGATAACCCGTCGGACAATATACGCGACGTGGAAATTGATTTCCAACGCCGCTGTTATCGGAGGATGTGCGACAAAAACGTAAAAGCTTATTACGCCCCCTTTATCGGAACCGAACGCGAGATTGGAGACAGACTTGATAAGCCCGCAGGTACAGATTAGATTTGGTGTCGTGGTCTAGAAATCACTCTATGTTTAGAACTGATTGAGGGCACTATGCTAAGTCATCTCGTTAGTTTTTTCGGCGACCGATCCGGGAAGGTTCGCGGAAGAATTCTCTCACTCTACGTCTTGCTGCTCGTTGCAAATGTGACAGTATGGGCAATCGCTCTGACAACCTTTCGTACTTTTCCGCTGTTGATCGGAACATCCATAATAGCTTACGCGTTCGGACTTCGCCACGCTGTCGACGCCGACCATATTGCTGCGATCGACAATGTCACCCGGAGGCTTATGCAGGAAGAAAAGCGGCCCGTGGCGGTCGGATTCTTCTTTTCGCTCGGGCACTCCACTGTAGTCGTACTTGCTTCTGTAGTGATAGCAATTGCTGCATCCGCGGTTCAGCATAGGATCCCCGAGCTGAAAGGGATCGGGGGTATAATAGGGACGGCTGTATCAGCTGCTTTTCTCTTTGCGATCGCAATCGTCAATGCGGTGGTGCTCCACGACGTGTACTTGACATTCAAGGAAGTGAAGAATGGACAGAGTTACAGCGACCAATCATTAAACGGCCTTCTGGAACACCGCGGCTTGCTCGGAAGGTTTTTTCGTCCCGTCTACAAAATCATTCAAAGGAGCTGGCAAATGTATCCGCTGGGTTTCCTTTTCGGGCTCGGGTTCGATACGGCTACCGAGATCGGGCTCCTCGGAATTACCGCTACGGAGGCGACAAGAGGGCTCCCAATATGGTCGATACTTATCTTCCCCGCACTCTTTACTGCTGGCATGTCTCTAATCGATACGACTGACGGCGTGCTTATGCTTGCCGCTTACGGCTGGGCCTATGTCAAGCCGCTCAGGAAGCTCTACTACAACCTTACGATTACCTTCGTATCCATCCTTGTGGCACTCTTTGTAGGAGGAGTGGAAACATGCGGTCTGATCGGAAACAAACTGGAGCTCACTGGTTGGTTCTGGGATTTCGTATTGGGATTGAACGGCGACTTCGGAACAATGGGGTACTTCATCATCGGGATATTCGTTCTAAGCTGGATGGCATCAACTGTTATGTACAAAATCCACAAGTACGATGAAATAGAGCCGGGCAGGCCGGAAGGGGCGTCTCAATCAAAAACCACATGACCGCCTTCGATGCTGGTGCCCTAAGCTTGATGCGGGATGCCCGATAAACTGCCGGCGACAAGAACATGGCATCCAGCATCCCGAGTCCAGAACAGCCTCTTCCAGGCAGATCGTCTCCGTTTGAAGTCTGTAAATCCCCGCTTAAACAGGGGAGAATCAGAGGCCGATTTGTTATTCCATCATGCTTCCACTCCAGCTTGATTCGTATCATCCATATTGATATGCAACGGACCTTTCCGAAGTGAACTGTGGCTCCGATTGTTTTGTTTTCTTTGTATTCGTCGATTCACGATTTGATCTTCAGAGTTAGGATTCTTTCACTTGACGGAGGTTTTCGATGGCAAAGTGGATGTGGCGTGGCAAAACATTGCAGGGCAAAGATTCGGCTTCCCACACAGAAGCTCTTCACATTCCGGGCGGCAGTATTGTACGCGAGCTCGTCTTCGGTGCAAACGATGGACTGGTTGCTGCGTTTGCTGTTGCATCCGGAGTGAACGGTGCCGGAGTCAAAAGCAATATCATATTTATCGCCGGTATGGCGGAGCTTATCGGCGGAACCATCTCCATGGCGCTCGGTGCATACCTGTCTACTAAATCACAAATCGAATATTACCGCGGCGAGATGAACCGTGAAGGTTATGAGGTCGACAACTTCCCCGAGGTCGAAAAGCAGGAGGTTCGGGACATCTACACTGCAAAGGGGTTCACCGGTGAGATACTCGATAAAATCATCTCGCACGTCACTGCCGACAAATCAAGGTGGGTAAACATCATGATGCAGGAAGAACTCGGATTGTCTCTCGATCAAAACATTTCACCACTTAAATCAGGAATTGCAACCGGCCTGGCGTATGCATTCGGCGCCCTCATGCCAATCATACCTTACCTGTTCACTCAGCCGGCCCAAGGTCTCGTAGCCAGCGTCATAATAACGCTGAGCGTGTTGTTCGGAGTCGGAGCTGCCAAGACGATCGTGACCGGGAAGAGCTTTTTCAGAAGCGGACTCGAGAGTATGGCAATCGGAGGGCTCGCCGCCGCTGCGACATACGTCGGCGGTAGAGTCTTCGCCGGTTAGACTTTTTTCTTCCTGATAAAGTAAACTACAGCCCACCGTCGCTTGACATGAAGTCTGCGGAAGACATCGGAGAGAAATCTGCTTAGCCCGATTCTCCCGACAACCGAAAGAAGTTTGAAATTCGTAATGAACGGTCCCTCAGCGACAACCTCATCGCGGTCCACGAACCGAAGTATCTCCCCGTAACTATGATAAATCCATTCGGAAGTGGCGGCTTTTCTTCCGGAGAAATCGCTTCCTCCAATTGAGATTACCACACCGCCCAGTCGCAAGTATTCGGTCAGGTAAGTGTGGTACGCTTTGATCGCGTTGAGGTCGCGCGTGTTAGTCAGACTGCATCCAAACATAAATATTGCATTGAAGGTTTTCGGCTTGAACGGCATTGCCGCAGCATCCCCGGCCGCGAGCGAGACTTCCGGATATTTTTCATGCCCTTTCGAGACCCCGACCGGGCTGAGGTCTATCCCCACTGCACCGAGCCCGATTTTGCGCAGTTGTTCCGTGTAGAATCCAGTGGCACATCCCACGTCGAGGATCGACATAGGGGGAGAGACTCCGGCCTTCTTCATCAACGCTTTGAGAAATTTCCGCGTCGTCACTTCATCGTAATACTCAAACTCAGAATTCTCGTAGAATAGATCGTAATATTTCCGGAGGCGTTTCTTAGTTATTTCATTCGACGACAAATCGCTGTCGTCAGACTGGTAGACGTTTTCGTCGTCAGCAGATTGCATCCTCGAAGAACCCGGACTTAATGACAGGTTAAGTCCCGAAAATTCTGTCCCCGGCGTCCCCCAGGCCGGGAAGGATGTACCCGTTCTTGTTGAGCTCGCGATCCAGCACTGCAGCATAAATCCTTACTTCAGGATGCTCTTCTTCGACTCGTTTCACGCCTTCCGGTGCAGCCACTATGCAGTTCAACCTGATGTTCTTGGCTTCACGCTGCTTGAGGTAGCCGATCGCAGCAGACGCGCTTCCGCCGGTTGCAAGCATCGGGTCAATCACAATCACCACACTCTTAGACAGGTTGGGTGGCAGCTTGGCATAATAGTCCACGGGCTTGAGCGTGGCCTCGTCGCGATACATTCCGATGTGTCCGACTTTCGCGTTAGGAATGAATGCCAGATATGCTTCAAGCATACCCAGCCCGGCTCGCAGCACAGGAACCAGTATCACTTCGTCGGCAGTCGAATATCCTTCCGTCTTCTCAAGTGGAGTCTGAACGCCAAACGATGTCAGGCGCATATCTTTTGTCACTTCAAAAACCATAAGCGACGCAATTCGCTTCAAAACTATGCGGAAGTCTTCACTGGAAGTCGAAGCGTCACGCAAAAGGGTGATGTCCCGTTTGATAAGCGGGTGCTCAATTACTAAAAGATTGTTCATGGATTTTTGCTAACAAAATTATCACGGCAGGGAAAGAAAAGCAATCTTCGGGGGCAACATACACGTATGGGATCTGTTATCAGGTTGGCACTATTGCGTGGCTGTCCCAAAAGTGTTGTTCCGTCACCCCGAACCCTGGACTGATACGCTTCAAGTCAGGCTTGTTTCGGGGTCTCAAAACAAATGGAATTAGATGCTGAAGCAAGTCCAGCATGACCGCTCTCGTTGTTTTGAGACGGCCTCGGTCGATGGCCGAACCCTTTTGGAGTTTTAACCAGAACTTGCGTGGCGTCAAGGGCTAACTCTCATTCGGTGGCGAAATCTGTGCCACGACTTGAAGGTCGTGGCTATTCTCCTACTACTCCAACTGGGCGGTTACAACATACACATTACGCCACGAAAGTCAGTTGGAAATTCCCGCCAATTCCTTTAAACTTCCTAATGAGAAATGCCATTGGGTTGATCATCATGAGTTTGCTAATTTCGTCTTGCTCGAAAAATCCCGGGAAGAAGCCACCCTCAGAAAGTTCTCAACAGACCTCGCGATTCCCGACTGACCCGGTTCCACGGTTCAATTCGAAGACAGCGTTTGACTTTCTCGTGAAGCAAGTTAATTTCGGGCCGCGCGCTCCGAACACCGCAGCCCACCAGCAGTGCCTCAAATACCTGACGCAGGTGTTGAGCCAATATGCGGATACGGTGCACTTGCAGGAGTTCGATGTGCCAGTATACAACGGGATCACGCTCCATTTAGCCAATATCATTGCCAACTTCAATATGAAATCAAAAACACGAGTTCTCCTTACTGCCCATTGGGATTCGAGGCCGCGTGCCGACCATCAACCCGGAGGTCCGGTCGACAAGCCGATCCCCGGAGCGGACGACGGTGCGAGTGGAGTAGCCGTATTACTCGAGATGGCACGCGACTTCAAAGAGTCCCCGCCCCCAATCGGAGTCGATATAATCCTCTGGGACGGCGAAGATTACGGCAGAGAGGGCGACCTCAACTATTATTGCCTCGGATCCAAATACTGGGCTGCCACCAGGTCGCCATCGTACTATCCGATATTTGCCATAAATCTCGACATGATCGGGCAAAAAGGTCTTGAGATTCCAAAGGAAGGCTATTCAATCGAAAACGCCCGTGATGTAGTCGATCTGATCTGGAATACCGCCGCTCAAATGGGAGTCACGCAATTTGTTGATAGCACAAGTTCGCTGATCTACGACGACCAGGTGCCGCTTGACAACATCGGCTTGAAAGCGGTCGACCTGATCGACTTCAATTACAAATACTGGCACACCCTTGAGGACACTCCTGATAAGTGCAGCCCGACGAGTCTGGCAGCTGTCGGAAAAGTTTTGCTCGAAGTAATTTACAGAAAAATACCGGTGCCGGTCTCATGAGCGAAAAGTATTACCAGATGAAGATAAAGACGGATAATCCCGTAAATGATCTAATAGTGGGTTTCCTGAGCAACGTCGGTGCCGAAGGATTCATCGAAGAAGACGACGGACTTTCATGCTATTTTGAATCAGGAAGATGGAATCCAGCCTATGAGAGAGAGGTCTCCGGATTTCTGACCAGACTGAAAGAGCAAAGGGAAATTGGAGAATTCTCCGTCAATGTGGACGAAGTGGTGAACCAGGATTGGAACAAGCAATGGGAAGACTCTGTAATGCCCGTTGAAGTGACGCCGGAGATAGTGATCAAACCGAGCTGGAAGGAGTATGCCGGAACAGCTCGTGTCGTCATCGAGATTGATCCAAAGATGTCGTTCGGAACAGGCCATCATGAAACAACGCGCATGATGGTACAGATGCTCAGCCGTTACATCAAAGGGAATGAACGTGTGTTAGACGTCGGCACCG
>JAKASW010000229.1 GCA_021818875.1 Bacteroidota bacterium | reverse complement strand
AAATCGTCCAATATCCCTTTCCCGAATCCGAAGATGCCATTCTGTTTCCGATTATAAAGAGACACGATTGCCGATAGCTGCAGGGGACGGTCCCATGATACAAATGATTCATTCATCATCTCGCTCAACAATCCCTGAACCGCCAGGACGCCTTCCTGTTCGGAACTTGACTTACCGGTGGCAACTGAATATGATCCGCTGATCGTTCCATTGAACCAATTTCCGACCCTTTTCTTATACTCGACTTCGATTCCTCTTGCGCGAGCGTAATCGGAATTGACATACGTGATAAAATTCTGGCCGATCAGCGCCGCCGAACTTATCTGTGCCTGTTTTGTCTGCACGTAATCGAATATATCCTTGTAGTAGGCGGTAACTGTCAGCACATCGTCGCTTGTAAACTGGTTGCGGAGGCCGATCTCGTAGCTTACAGTCGTTTCAGGATTCAGGTTGGGATTACCGAACGACTGAAAGGTGGACATAGCCGTGCTCGGCTGTAGCTTCGCGTAAACAAATTGCGGCCTCGGCCATTTCGAGAACTGGCCGTAGTTCAGGAAGAGAGTCTGGTTGTCGGAAATCGGATGCGAGATTCCGAGTCGCGGGCTGATTCGTCCCTTCCATCTCCTGCCGAAGAAGTTGTACGTATCCTGGTAGTACTGGTCGCGGATGGCCTGCGGTATCGTGATGACCTGTGGGTTATTAACCGCATCATCGACGTATTTCCCGGGGAACCAGTAATCGAATCGAAGTCCAAAATTCAGAATCATCCCGTTCGTGGTAATGGTCTCCTGTCCATAAGCGGAACCTGCCGCAGGATAAACATGATACACATTGTTGTTGAGTCCCATCACGCCGATCCACGGCTCGTAAATGTCGATGTACTGCATCTCCTGGAAATTCATGTCGATGCCGGCTTTAAATTTGTTCTGCTCGGAGAAAAAGTCCGTGAGATCAAATTTCAATTCGTTGTTTACGAAGAAGTGGTCATGCCATGTATTAGCATTGCCGGTATCATAGAATCCATCTCCGGGGATGATGCCGATGGAATCGCTTCCGGTATTGTAGTACTGCGGCGGCAATGTCACCACGTCGTACGGCTGCTGGTACTGGTTCCAGTAGAGTCCGTTCGCATCGGCGCGGAGGTGAGTAAAAAAGTGTGCGAGTTTCAGATCATAATAGACCTTCGGGCTCAGCGTGTGAGTTATGTCGATAGCCTGCATGTCGCTGACGTGAGTGTAAACGTCTGCATTCCCGAGAATATTCTCGAACTGGTACTGGTAGCCGGGCGTAGGCTCGACATATTCCAACGTGGTCTGAAGTTCCTGAGTGTTTTCGTTGATGGTGATGTTTGCATTGTAAGAATAGGAGATCTTGAAAGTCGCGGTCGGCTTGTATGTGATTTTTCCGAGGCCGTACCAGGCATTCGAAAGGTTCGGAGCAAACCTTGTCCCATGAAATATCGAAGAGTTCAATCTCGATGGTGGATCGATCTTGTAGCTGACCACTTGCCCACTCTGGTAGCGCTGACCCCAGAGGACTTGTCCGTCGGTGAAACCAGCTGCAAAGCTTCCGAATAAACTGAGCTGGCCGGGTATGTTTATACCGATCGCAGGAAGGAGAAATTTTGTTATGGGTTCCGGTCCACTGACGTTTGCTTCATAATCGTTCGAATTGAAATTGGACGGAGAGTTTTTATCAAGTCCCCAGTTGTCTGTCTTATATTGGAAATAGAGATCGTAATTGCTTCCCCCCTCTTTTGTTTTCACGTTGATAATTCCGCTGGTCGCCTGTCCATATTCAGCATTGAATCCACCGGTGATCACTTGCATTTCGCCGATGGCGTTCGAGCTCAGCTGCAGACCGAATCCTGTCCCTGCGAGAGGATCCTGGATGTTTATCCCGTTCAGCAGATATGCGTTCTCGTATGATCTTCCACCGCGAATGTGAATCTCGTTGTCAGCAGCGACCACGCCGACCTGTTGCGAGACAACATCCTTCACATCCTGTACAGCGGAGACCTTGATGTCTTGTGAAGAGATGGTGTTTGCACTTTGTGTCTGGGCCGGATCCATCATGGGCTTCTGTCCGACAACAACCACTTCCTGACCAAGTGTCAGAGCCGTTTCCTCCAGCTTCGTGTTTACTGTCGTTGCCTGACCGGCCTTGACAACGATCCCCGTATACTCCGCTTCCTTGTGTCCAATAAGACGGAACGTAAGGGTGTACTGTCCAGCAGCCACGTTCTGAATCTCAAATTTACCATCCATGTCGGTAGTCGCACCGTAATACGTTCCCTTAATCAGTACGTTTACCCCGATAAGGGCTTCGTTGCTACCAGCGTCCGTGACTTTTCCCTGGATACTGCCCCGCTGCTGGGCGATGGCGGTAAGTGAAAAAGCGAAGATGCAAAGAGCGGGGATGATGGAACATTGGAGTATTGGAAAAATGGAGTGATGGAGTGGTGGACTAATGGAATCAATCGAGCCTGCATTTACGCTTAGTTCATTCCACCTTTCCATTATTCCAGCATTCCTCCCCTCGCTACTTTTCATTCTTTGGACTCTTCACATTAGCCTTCTGACTTCTCATCCCCGGTTTCTCATCTAGAACGCTCCGAAATCATGGAACACTTTGTAGATCAGTTGGTACGCTTTAGTGTTCGGAGTCGTAGTAGAATTCCCGTTGAAGCGATAAAGTGGTACGGCAAGGACGAAAGCGGTCCCGTCGCCGCTCATCACACCCACAACCGGCGCTCTGCGGTCGACTCCATAAGGCTGGAGTCTGTATACGACCGACGCTCCCAGCGTTGGATAAATTGCCCGGAGATCCGCCACAACCTTTCCACCGTCAACACCATTGGACCGGTAACTGTCGCGCACCAGGACCGGATAGATCGTCGAGTCGTAAGGCCCAACTGGCTCTGCCATGGTTCCGGGCTTTACAAAACCTGTGGACGTTATCGGACCGGATGAAAGAGTGTCGGTTAGTTTTAAGCTCGTCAAACTGTCCATGGCACCGGTACAGTCGCTCAGCTCGCGATTTATGTCCAGGCCCGAGGAGTAGGAGGATGGCACAGTGAAAGTCATGAACACTTTTCTTCCGCTGCTCCTGAATTTCCTGATTGCAGTCTGGGCTATGTCGAAGTCTTGTTCATCGGAGGAGAACCAGAAAATGTATTTGTAAAGATTCAGGGTCTCCTGGAAAGTAGGGACAACATACGGCTGGACAAGGTTCCCCTTTCTCGGATAATAGGACCCGGATTTGATATCCCAGATGTCGAACTTGCCGTGGAGGGCGCTGCCCGCGATCGTGTCGAAGATGCTTGAATAAAATTTCGTCGATTGATCCTGCACGCCGTAGTCATTGATAATCAGCAGATTTCCTCTCGGTTTTTTCACGAACCAGGAATGCGTCGAATCAGGCATCCGTGTAGGAGCGCTGAATGCACCGGCGGCGTCTTCGGCCTCAATATAGAAGATATTATTATGGTTCAGTTTCATCCCGGGCAATGGAGTCGATATCGAGGACTGCGAAAGTGCCGGATAAGTGTTTGGATAGACATCGCAACTTACAGTCGATGTATCCGTCGGCGCTTCAGACAATCTTGCCTTGAGGGTCACGAAGCTGGCCTGAGCCGGAAGTCGGACCCAACTTTGAGGAGAAGTGTCATTGAGCGCAATGAAGTAGTTTATGATTGTGTTGTCGCCATCGATATCATGGCCCTGCCAGCCGAAGGACACAATCGTGAACGTCGTGTCGGGGATATCGAGCCGTGTAACGAACGGTGCTCCGTTCATGACAAACTCGACAGTGGGAGGAGTGTTGGTGATCGGAAATTTCACCGATGGCGGATCGGGATCAACAGAAGTCCCGAGCCTACTGATCGCTACCGTGTCTCCCTCACTCAGTTTCTCTTTGAAAGAGTTGTCAAGCGCGGCGACGCTGAAAATGTACGTCGTGTCCTTTCGATAGAGAGGGAGGAAGAAGACGCTGTCATTCTTTGTCGTGAAAGTCCACGTTGTTCGGTTGAAACTGAAAACGTAACCGATCACGAGTCCGTCCGGATCATTTGCCCACCAATGTATATCGAGAAGGCTCGGTTGAGAATTGAAGCTCGCAGATTGTGTCGAGTCGCGATATGGGGAAGCGGAAACGTAGGTCTTCGGCGGGATATTCGAGTTGAGGTTGGAGCTAAAGTGCTTGGTGCAGCCGGAAAGTGCCAGCAGGAGAGCCAGGACAGGATAGCTGCGGCTCACTTTTGAAGTGAGTCGCAGCTTGCACAGCTGGCGCAGTTTGTTAATCAAGGAGATACTCATTCAAATGCTCGACGCCCTTTGATGTTTCTTCATAACTGCGGACGAATCTTTCGTATCCATGAGGAGAACCGAAGAAAGCTGATAGGAAGTCAGTGTCGTGACTCCAAAGGTTCCTCTTACCGACACACTCCAGGTAGTTAGAAAACCTCCATTCTTCCGGACCTGCGGTCAAGTTCGCAGCCACCGGGTTCATATGAATGTACCAGCAAAGACGTCCAACATATTCATTCTTATCCACGAGCTTCGCTTTGAAAGGGGACTCGAACAGGGTGCCTGACGTTCCATAGAATTTGTTGAAAGCTTTTGTGTAACTGTTGAATACTCGCTGCACCAGCAAACCAGCAGATTGCGAACTCGTCTGCCGCAACAAAAGATGATAATGATTCGGCATCAAACAGGTTGCAACTACTTTGACGGCCAATTTTTCCGAATATTTGGTCACGTTGCGCAAAACAAATTCATAGTTGCGATCTTCACGAAAAATTGCGCGCCTCCCGGCACCACGGTTATAGATGTGGTAGAATGATCCTTCGGCAAACTGGATGTTTCATCTAGCCATTTTTGAGATAACTGCGACTCACTTCTAAAATGAGTCGCAGTTTTGCCACTCCTACTTACTTCAACAATACCATCTTCCTAACTGAGTTATAGCTGCCCGCGCTGAGCCGGTACAGATATACGCCGCTCGCGAACCGCGAAGCGTCAAAAGTGACGATGTAATTTCCCGCCGTCTGCCTCTGATTGACCAGGGTCGTAACCTCCTGACCGAGCACATTGTAAATCTTCAGTGCGACATTGCCCGGAGACGCAATCGAATATCTAATGGTCGTTGCCGGATTGAACGGGTTCGGATAGTTTTGCGAAAGCGAGAAGGAGGATGGTACGGGTGTGTTCTCCCGCCTTATCGCGTCGACCACTCCTACAAAATCTGCATTCGTTCTCGGCTCCAGCTTGTACTCGCTGTTCTTGTACTTGATAATACCGACAAGACTTCTGATGAACGCCCCTGTCGGCATGATATGGAAGCCGTATAGAGTATCGTTCGGATCGACGCTGTAAGTGTTGCTCCCATCGTCGTCAACCCGCGTGTCGCCCGATCCATCGCTGACGTAGTACTCTCTGAAACTTCCTTGCGGTAACCATATGCTGTAAGAGCCGGAGGAATCAGGGTTGTTATCGGTGATGTAGACGCTGTCATACTGTACCAGAACACTTTGCCATTGTCTCGCAAGCGAGTCGCCGTTGGATCTCTGCCCGATGTCGCCGGTATTGAGCTTGACAGGAGCATACATCTGGTTGCCGGAGCTCAGCACATTGTAGTTGTCTACGCTTATCTCTGTCATGCCATTATACATTGACACGGTACCTGTGACGGAGACTTTCTGTCCCTTTTGAAGTTTGTTGGCAGTGGTGTCATACAACATGATGCCGCTCCACGGAGCCGCCGCATCCTGGATGAACACGTTTGAAGTTTTCGTGGACTGGTTTTCGCGATCGATTTCTGCCGGGTAATCGCTTGTATCCGCCTGAACGGTTCCCTGCACCGTTACCGAAAGATCAGCCACTCCGCTGTTTCCATCCCTGAATGGAGTGTACTGAACATCCTTGATGGTGTACGCGTTCGCCTTCACGTAGTAAAAGAGTGGAGCTTTCGATGTGTCAGGAGTTATCGATTCCATGGCATTGCCGAGCGAATCGTACTGCCAAGCCTTGTAAAAGTATTTTACGAGAGATCCGTCGCTTTGAGGTGGAATCGATCCGGTAAATGAGGTATCCGCGACATCTAAGGCAGTCATCTTCAGCCGGAGGTACGTGTCCCCGTTGACGGAATAGTATACTGCCGCCGAATCTATTGCTGTCGAGCTCGCATGCGGGTCGAGGTCCTTCGCGATAATTTCGACCGCCACCTGATCGCTTGGTTTCGGGAATGCAGCCGAACGTCTCGCAGAAAAACCGGTTGCGGTGATGCTCGGAGTGTACGCGTCGATGGCTACGTCGCCAGGGTACAGCGGTACGATCTCATAACCGTATGAGGAATAACATGCCAGGATACCTCGCACGTACTTAAGCTTCGAGCCGGGCGCAGGAGGAATATACCTATTCGGTCCGTTGACGATTGTGTCACCGTAGGCGAACCTTCCGCTAAAGTATTTAGATATGTCATACAGACTTATCGTGTTTCCCGCCGAATCTTGCAGAGACACATACCACATCCCGCTGCTGCTGCTCTGCGTGCGACTCTTAACGATAAGATTCCGCAGGATTACATACGAGTTCGTGTATGTTAGTCCGGTGTCAAAATAGACCGTCGCATCCGGCGTTTTTCCCGTTGATGAATTATCTCCCTTTACGAGGTCGCTAACTTTCACTTCGACTGGCCCAGGCCTATTACCCCCCGCATCGAGAATAT
>JAKASW010000228.1 GCA_021818875.1 Bacteroidota bacterium | reverse complement strand
CCTTTCGGTTTTCAGCAAACTCTGCCATTTCTGTCACCGATCATTTGTAGTTTTATAATCCTGTGGTAAGCCTAATTTCAGCCGCCATTCCGGTACGAGATCGAGAAGCGATTCATCGTGTGGATAATCGTCTGTGGGATCGCTGATGAGCATGGCGAGCTGGATGATCTTCATGTAATCCGTTGATGCTTCCTGAGTATGATGAGCACGCACAATGTCTACGATTTCAGACGGGAAATTCCAATCATCCAGGATAGCAGCGCCAATTTTTTCATGGGTTGAGTTGTCAAAGACTGCGAGCTCGGCCTCAAGAGGGGAAATTTTCCGGTCCTGGACAGTCTTCGAATAGATGTCGAACATTTCCGGTTTGAGGCAAATTCTTGCGAAAAGGCCTATGTCCTGCAGTAGCGATGCCACATGCGGGATATATTTGCTCTCTATCCCGGGCCAGCGTGCCGCAATTTCTTTTGCGATCATGGCTCGGTGAACTGCGGTCAGGCTCATCTCTTCTATCAAACCGGCATATCTTTCCGTGACCTTCGATGAATATGATTGGAAGGCTTCGAGAGCTGTGACTACAGACGACAGGTAGTCAAGTCCGATGAAGAGAACAGCTTGCCTTACACTCGAGACTTTCTTCTGTATTCCTAGATGGACAGAATTTGCGATCCTGAGGAGCCTTGCAACGAGCGCAGGATTCTTTTCAATCTCTTCGACGATCTTGGACAGAGGCGCGTTCATGTCACTGAGCATCTGGTTCAGTTTCTCCTGAAAGAGAACAGGGGAGGGAATATCCTCGAATCCGGCTAAGATATCTGTGGACTCTTGAATTTTCGAAGGAGCAAGTGACTCTATATATTTTGAAATCAATTGGATAAACTCAGAATCTTCCCACGGTTTATAAATGAAATGATTTATTAATCCGGTGGAAAGTGCCAACAGAACTACAGACTTGTCCTCGAACCCACTCATCAAGATACGTTTTGCCGAAGGAGCTATGCTCATTACTTCTTTCATGAAAACCAAGCCGTTAGTTTCGTTCATCCTAAGATCGGAGATGACTATATCCACGTGGCCGGTGCGTAATTGCTGCAGCGCCATGTTCATAGAAGTGAATAAGTTGAACCTGTAAGGGAACTTGCGAAACAAACTTTTTATGGAAGCAAGAATCGCCACTTCATCATCAAGAATGACTATCGTCGGTTTGTCGGCATTCTGGTGGAGCGTCACACCACGATTTCCCATGTTATAACTTCCCATCGATGGGAAAAGTAACGGTCATCTTCGTCCCTCTGCCGACCTCGCTTTCGACGTTTATCTTGCCCGAATGTTTCTCAATGATAGTTGCCGAAACCCATAACCCAAGCCCGGTTCCTTTTCCTACAGGTTTTGTAGTGAAAAACGGGTCGAATATTTTCGTGACAAGTTCAGGCGGAATTCCGCTTCCGGTGTCTTCTACTTCTACAAATACTGATGAATCTTTGGTCCCGGTCTTGACGGTTATCTTTCCCTTTTCGTTGATGGACTGGGCGGCATTCACAAAAAGGTTAACGAAGACCTGCTTTATCTCACCGATGTTGCATACGACGTGGGGTATCTCGGCCTATTCTTCTTCACCCGCGGCCTTGTATTTTATTTCTTTCCAAACAATCGAGAGCGTGTCCTCTAATGCTGCGTTCAAATCTGCCTCGGCAACATTGCCTTCCGATAAATGTGTGAAGCCTCTGAGCTGCTCGACAATTCTCTTGATCCTGGAAGCACCATCGCGCGTATGTTTCATAAGAACGTCGAAGTCTTCGACAAGGGACTCCATGTCTGAATCTCTTTCTCGTTCTTGTATCGACTCAACCATGCTTCGAAACTTCGGCACAGTCCTGATAGTCTCCCCAAGCATCCTCCATTCCTTTACTGCAGTAACGAATTCGTGGAAGTACTCGTCGAACCGGTTGAGGTTGCTGTTGACGAAAGCAAGTGGGTTGTTGATTTCGTGCGCGATGCCAGCAACCAGCTGGCCTATTGAAGCAAGTTTCTCCGATTGTATGAGGCCCTGCTGCATTTGCTTCATTTCTTCAATCACTGTCTCAAGCTCGGAATTCCTCCTCTCCAACTCGATCTGGAGGTTCATCGTTTCCGTTTCCCTTGCAACCCGATCTGTCACGTCACGCATGACGAGCAATACTTCTGTTACTGAATTGTCGAACAGGTGATTTGCCGTTGCCTCTTTGATCCTCCAGTCTCCATTAGATCTTCTAAACCGGAAAGACAATTCCCCGTGTGCGTTGCTTTCTCTGGTCTCTTTGAAAGCGGCTGCCACTGCGAGAGTGTCATCGGGGTGAACGTAGGACAAGAAATTCTTTCCGATGATGGTCTGCGGTTCAATACCATCCTGCCAGTAAGACGCACTTGCATACATGCAAAAGTTGTCAGCGTCAAGCCCGGTAATTATGTCTGAGACATTTTCTGCGACTAACCTGAATCGTTCTTCGCTCGTGCGAAGAGGTTGCGTTGATCTCTTGGCCTGTGGCAGTTCGACAATGGATTTTATCCCGCCATCTACTTTGCCTCGCGTACCACGAAGCCTTCTCCCGGATTCACGCTGGTTATGTTTGATCTGTTTACTCATGAGTATATTCCGGCTGATTTCGACCAGATCTAACTATGGCATGATTCATCGCCGTCGCGAATCTTTCTTCTTGCGTTTCCATAATCGTTCCTGAGTCTGATGGAACCCTATTCCGAATGTTGCAGAATTCGCAGTGCATTATTATCCTATTGTCTTATCGGATTTTTCGGTGATCTCTGAAGGAGGAAGCAGAGTCACTTGAGAGCCAATTGTTACCTCGTAGTGCAGGAAATGTCGGTTGGGCACTGTGACGAACTGGCTGTGCATCGCAGCAGCACCCAAACGTTCGATTATGGATTCCTCCGATTCCGTGATTTGCCTGACATGTCTATCGTCGAAAGAAACGGGGGCGATCGGCCCTTGTCGCAATCGACGAAGGAAACGGCGGTCAATTCCTGGAGCACGGTCATCTTTATGACTCCCAAACCGGGATTGCTGCCCACCTGGTAGAAGATAGAAAGTGCCCCCGAACTGGATAGGCGTGAGATGACGGAAAATCCTTTGGCGAGCTTTCCAGACTTCTCAGCCAGGCGATCTAGCTCCATTTCTGGAAAGGATTCAGAATGCCACGGACTATCCCAGCGGTTTTGCAGGACGGCGATGCCCGTATTCCCTGGAATGATTTCCCCATTGGACTGTTACTAAGATTATGATACATTCTAACAGAACGACGAAGATAGACGGCCATCCCGGCCATTTTGCAACAGCACCATGTTAAACTCAAATTGAGGGTCTATGCAACTATGAAACGTCTCACGTCTCTCATCGCGGCAGCCTTTGTAGCCTTCGCCATGTTTGCACAGGCAACGGCTAGCCCGGCAATTCCCATCACAAAGAAATTGTATGGGACTCTGGAATCTGGCCAGAATATCTATGCTTACACTCTGAAGAACCACCAAGGAATGAGTGTGACGATAATAAACTACGGCGGCGCGGTCATCAAATTGAAGGTCCCGAATCGCAACGGGAAGATCCAGGATGTGATTCTTGGTTTCAAGAACCTGGCAGGATATGTAAACGGCGGCACCTACTTCGGTGGCTTGATCGGTCGTTACGCAAACAGGATAGGTCACGGCACATTTACTCTCGATGGCAAAGTGTACCATCTTTCCATAAACGACAGAGGCAACACGCTGCACGGAGGGACTATCGGTTTTAATAAGAGGGTATGGAACGCGAGGATTATCAAAAATGCCAGAGTGCCGACATTGCAGTTAGAATATACGAGTCCGAACGGCCAGGAGGGATTCCCGGGCGCCGTTAAAGTGTGGGTTACTTACTCCCTGTCCAATGATAACGCTCTGAAGCTCTCATACAAGGCCGTGACTGACAGACCTACTATCATAAACCTGACAAGCCACATGTATTTCAATCTATCCGGCGATCTCACGAGCTCGATCCTGGATGAGAAGTTGATGATCAATGCGAACTCGTTCACTCCGACCGACAGTCTTCAGATTGCCACCGGACAAATTTGGAGAGTCGCCGGTACGCCGATGGACTTCAGAAAACCCACCGTTATCGGAAGCAGAATAAACGACAGTTATGTACAACTGAAGTATGCGAAGGGTTACGACGACAACTGGGTATTGAACGATTACAATGGGAAAGTACGCCTTGCAGCAACGGTTTACGATCCGCACAGCGGCAGGATACTGAAGGTCTACACCGATCAGCCGGGTATACAGTTCTATACCGGCAATTATCTCACCAGCAGTATTATCGGGAGAGGCGGCATACATTACCAGTACAGGTGTGCACTGACGCTCGAATGCCAGCATTTCCCGTATTCGCCGACCAAGGAATTTCCTTCGGTAGTTTTGCGGCCGGGACAAGTGTACAGGCAGACGACGATTTATCAGTTCTCCGCCAAAGGTGCGCATTGATTTCATCCGAGAAGCCGCACAGGTCAGTAGCTCGATAGTTAGTCTCTCTGAAACTGTATTCCTTTCTTTATACTCTATCCGCCCCGCCATCGTCCCCCGGGGCGTCGGCGTAACGAATGCCTCGCAGGATATTCAAATCGATTGGTACAGTAGCAAGAGCAAAGCAGGCGCATCGATTTCATCCCTCGATAAGCTGGACACCCTCAAGGGATGGCAAACTGTTCTCGACGGAACAAAAGCATGGGTACAATACGACAATGTCGATTTTGGGGGCGACAAACTGAACTCAGTTGACGTAAGAGTATTATCGAAGACGGGAGGAACTATACTGGTACAGCTCAACAATGGCAAAGCTCCTGTGATTGCCCGGGTAAGAATTCCAATTGCTGATAAATGGAAGATTGTTAGTTCACCCATATCAGAATGTCAATCCGGAATTCATAACCAGGTGGTACAGTTGGGAGACGATAGGAATGTTCAAATAGACCGGGTGAGTTTTCGCTAAGCGATTCCGGTTGCGAATAGCTGGATCGTTGATGGTGTCCAGGTCGTTTGATCCGCGGCGTTGGAATCCTTCGATAGTACGAGCGTCCACGGACCGGAGAAACGAATCTGGTAACGAGTATCTTTCGATATTCTAACAAAAGGAAATAGCGCATGCGGAACATCATTTCTTTAGTCGCACTGTTATTAATCCTGGTTGCCGGACTTGCAGTCGCAAAGCAGCCTGAGCCGGTTAGAGTCGAACAAGGATTATTACAGGGAACGCTTGAAGATGGAGTCACTGTTTACAAAGGCGTCCCATATGCCGCTCCTCCTGTCGGTAACCTTCGCTGGCGCGCACCACGCCCTCCGGCAAAATGGAAAGGGGTGAGAAGGGCCGACAATTTTGCGCCTAATGCCATGCAGGTAATGATGCGCGAATTTGGACCCTGGACTTCGGCATATCAACCCAAGGGTAAAGTGAGTGAGAACTGCCTGTACCTTAGTATTTGGACGGCTGCGAAATCGTCCGGTGCGAACCGACCGGTCGTGGTTTATGTCCCGGGCGGCGCGTTTACCGGAGGATCAGGAGATGTACCAGTATACAACGGCACAAACTTGGCGAAGAAGGGACTGGTGGTCGTAACGATCAACTACAGAGTCGGAGTCTTCGGATTTCTTGCACTTCCCGCATTGACGAAGGAAGCGAAACATCACTCTTCCGGGGACTACGGACTGCTTGATCAGTTGGCGGCGCTTGAATGGGTTCACAGAAATATCTCTGCGTTCGGCGGCGACCCGGATCGCATAACGATCATGGGGCAGTCGGCAGGGGCGTTGTCCATAATGTACCTGACGGCATCACCGCTTGCGAGGGGGTTGTTCATCAGGGCAATTGCAGAAAGTCCCACCGACTTCAGAAGCGGCATGGAAGAAAATCTGAAGACGGCTGAACAATATGGGGAAAAATTTGAAAAAGCCATGAGTGTCTCTTCATTAACTGAACTGAGAGCCGTGCCTGCGACCGAATTACTCGATTCCACAAATAACAAGTATCACTTTCTTCCGATCGTCGATGGATGGTTTCTGCCAAATAAAGTCGACAACATCTTCAAAGCCGGCAGACAGAACGATGTTCCTACAATAGCCGGCTGGGTTGCAAACGAATGGAGCTTCATGGGTAACTACGGAAAAATCCCGGCGAAAGAATTTCAAGAAGAGGTGAGACAGCGGACGGGCAAACTATCCGGTGAGATCCTGAAGCTCTATCCGGCTTCGACAAACGCTGAAGCTTTTGTGTCGCAGAAGAAACTTGCGCGTGATTTTTCCTTGGTCTCGATGTACATCTGGGCAAAAGAACGCGAGAAGACAGGAAAAACAAATTTATACATGTATTTGTTTAGACATCCCCAGCCCGGAGCCACTCAGAAGCGCTATGAAACGTTCCACTCATCCGAACTGCCTTACGTTTTCGACAATCTGAACGAATCGAACCGGCCTTGGACGGCGGAGGACAGAAGAATCGAGAAGGAGATGTCTGCCTATTGGGTGAACTTTATCGCGACAGGAAATCCGAATGGAAAGGGATTGCCTGCGTGGCCGGCGTTCGAAGGAACATCAAAGGAGATCATGAAGTTGGGTGACAAGATGGAACCGGGGCCTATTGCAAGCCCTGAAAAATTCGAAGTGTTGAAAGAGCAGATGGAGGATTCAATGCGGTGAATACAAAAATGGTACGATCAGGTCTCTG
>JAKASW010000227.1 GCA_021818875.1 Bacteroidota bacterium | reverse complement strand
TTCTTTAATCAGGCAAGGAGGACAGGCAACGCAAGTTGTGATACGCGGTCTTGCTCCACAGTATAACATGATAACCGTTGACGGCGTACAGATGCCGGGAAACGTCACCACTCTTAATGATGTTGGTACTATCCAGACTTCAGGCGCAGGTAGTAGTGACCTTGCTTCTGCATACTCTTCCGGCGACCGTGGGGTTAACCTGAGCATGATCTCATCGAGCATGTTGGGAGGCATCGAAGTGTACAAGGCTATCACTCCGGACATGGACGCGGCCGTACTCGGCGGCGTCGTGAACTTCAATCTGCGGGAAGCCACAACGAGAAAGGCTCAGGTACATCTACTTGCTCAGGGAGGCTATGACAACCTCAAGAACACGTACAACGACTACAAATTTGTCGGAACGTTCGAGAAACGTTTCTTTGATGATAAATTCGGGGTGTTTGCCGAGGGCGATGCCGAACAACTAAACCTATCCGCCAATACGCTTGGCGCGTCATATGGCTTGAATAGTCCTAAGTTGAACGTCGTGAACAAGACATACCTCGAATCTATGACCCTTTCGGACGTTCCGAGCACTCAGAAATTATACGATGGAACTTTAACGATGGATTACCAGTTGCCCCAAGGCGCGATTGGTCTGATGAACTTTTTCAGTTACGGTATGACTAACACTGTTACTCGCAGCGAGAGCTTTAACCTCTTCCTCGGCGGAAACAACCATATATACGGGCTCCAGGCACAAGAGCAGGATTTAACCGAAGCAACCAGCATTCTCGACTACCACCAGCAATTCTCGGCCTTAAGCGTCCATCTGAAGCTTTCGAATACATTTTCCCAGAATCGACAGCCTTACGTAGACACGTGGAACTTTTACCAGGGGTTGCCCACCGGCTTCAGTAGCATTGCGGACGCCAGCCTTAGCCCGAAACAAATTCCGGCTTTGGCTTTAGATAGCTTGCAGATAACGACTTTGGACCTATTGAAGCAGGAAGCCAACATCTTAAGACAGGACGATATGGGAGCCCAGCTTGATCTTGAGACCAATATTAATTTTTCTAATTACGTTACAAGCGTGCTTAAATTCGGGGGAGCATTCAGATATACAAACAGGTCCTTCAATTCTGTACAGGGTGATGGAAACGTAATACCAAGCGGAGCAAACGTAGTAGCAGGCATTGCCCAGCAATTTCCTTATATGCGGTCCACAATAAATGAATGGGGTGCAATTCTTCCGCTCTTCGCCGACAACAGCTACAGCTACGGCAGCAATTTCCTTGGCGGAGGATACAAGATGGGTCTTCCCTTAGATCTAGGTCTCATGGAGCAGGTGCTGAACATCGCAAAGAGAACCGGTACGCTCGAATCTTGGTCCCCGGACGCGACACAATCGGGAATAAACAACTATTGGGGACAGGAATTTAGAAGTGCCGGTTATGGAATGATAACGATGCATATCGGTCCTGACCTTACTTTCCTGCCTGGCGTTAGATATCAGGTTTTGCAGACCGAGTACGGCGCTCCGAGGGCTCTTGCCCAGCTCGGTCCTGCATCAAGATATCAGTTTGCTCATTATGACACCACAATGAACATAACACACGGATTCTGGCTCCCTATGGTTCACTTAATCTACAGTCCCACTCCCTGGTTCCAGATTCACCTGGCATATACAAACACGATTAATTATCCCGATTACACCGATATAACACCTGAGCTTGATGTCGGAACAAGTAGTGTCGATTACCATAATTATCTTCTAAAACCTGCGACCTCTGCAAATTATGACGCTATATTCTCTTTCTACGATAATACAATTGGGCTCCTTTCTGTGGATGGCTTTTACAAGAGGATCAGCAATTTCATTTTTGCTACAGGCACAACGTATGTGATCAATGCGGCCCAGTACCCTGGTGTTCCTAGTTATGCCGACGGATATTCGTTAACTACTGCTATCAACGATCAGTATCCGGTCTATGATTATGGAGCTGAGGTTGACTGGCAGACCCACTTCTGGTACCTGCCCGGGCCGCTTTCCGGGTTGGTACTGAATGTGAATTACACACATGTTTATTCGAAAGCGACATATCCTTACACTTATCTAAATACGGTTAAGCCGACGTATCCGGTGATTATCGACACCGTCGTCACAAGCTTCTCGGATCGACTTCTTGATCAACCCAATGATATAGTGAACATAACTCTCGGCTACGATCTGGGTGGTTTCGGCGCGCGTGTCGGGATGACTTACAACGGCAATATTTATCAGGCATATAACTTCTGGCCTCAATTGCGAGGAGATGCGTCGCAGTACCTGAGCTGGGACGCTCAGGTCAAGCAGGACCTTCCATGGAGCGGCCTCCAGATTTACCTGGATTTGCAAAACATCAATGGTGAACCGTACTTATACACTAACCAGGGTACTTCCTTCCCAAGCTCAGAGCAGTACTATGGTATGACGGCGGACCTTGGGGTGAGAATGCAGCTATGACTCCATTGAGCAATTTCCAAAGCCCTACATTCAACATTCGAGTGGACTCCAAAACGCGTCGGAACCTGTCGTTTGCGAGTCAGCTGCATTCACTGCCACTTCTACGAAGCGTCGATCTGCTAAAACTGTCCGATGTGAGCAGATCACAAAACGATCCAACGCCAGTTTGAGCACTAGCAATAGGAGGAGAGAAAAATGAGAAGGAGAACGGTCTCAATTACAGCAACTATTTTTGGGCTCAGCTTGCCAGCCCTCGCGGTTAGGTTTGTCTGGCAGAATGTGCCCATAAACCAGCTCGTCGTAGCTGATAGACTCTTTGAAGAATGATTCTATCAAAGTTTCAAAATTCTCAATGGAATGACCTTTGCTGGGATATCACTTATTCAAGGAGTTTCTGAGACACGATACGAGGAGGGGCAATGATAACCTACCAGAGCACAGAGTCTGCCCTTGTCCTGACTGATTGGAGTGGGCAGTATGAAGAATACGGGATTTCGATCACCCTCAGGCGATCCAACCCGACAAGCTTTCAACTGGTCGTGAATGGTCAAATCACTTCGGCTCCAGTGGACCAGTATGGCAACACGTGGGGAGTTATCGTCCGCTATACGTATTTCACAGCGGACCAGAACGCAAGCTTCGTTTTGACCATCAATCACACTGTCAATAACAGTTCGTATTCTTCATGCGGTACCTGGCCCGGAGATACAAACCAGAGAGGAGCAGTAAAAAATTGCTAACTGTCGCAGACTTTGTCCGTTTTCATAGCGAGGAGGTGATTGTGCCGTTCTAATCTAGATCACGACGTGCGTTAAGCATTTTTCCGGCAATGATTAGCCGGAATGGTTAATCTTGAGAACAAATAAATTCCAAAAGCCTAATAAGGAGAAGAGACTACATGAAAGCGATTTTAACGGGTGTGTTGATCTCCGCAGTAGCAATGATTACGTTTGTCCCTCGCCAAACATTTGCTCAAGCGGCATCAGACACCGTCTGGGTCGGTCCGAGCATGGGAAATGCAAGCCTGAGTGACTACATCGGGGCCGACACTACCAGCACCGGGGCCAGAGCAAACCCCAACGCCATTTACGCGCTCTACAGGGACTCGGTTTATTTCTTCACGGGTCAGATAAACTCTGACGGAAACTTGACAATTGTTGCGCAACCGGGGACGTCCACGCCTCCGGTCATTGCCCCGGCAGTCCTGTCCGATGGGTCATCACCAGGCACCTTCATCAACTCAGATGGAGGCAACCTGACTCTCAAAGGTCTGTACTTACTTGGTGTCCCGGTCAGCAACAACTATCTCGGCTGGGGAGACGCAATTGTCGTGAATGGAGACAGCAGTGATGTCGTTGTGGATAGCTGTGTCTTCGATCAATGGAGTGACGGGGCCATGGATTCTTTCGGGAGCTGGGAAAACTTCTATATCACGAACTGCTACTTTCTAAACGATATTCACGCGTCATCGTACTTTGGCGGCCATGATTGGGAGTCGCACGGCAATCCGGTTGATACCCTTTACATCGTGAACAACACAATGTTCAACAATAACTCATATGCCGACGTTCCAACGGGCTATGTCAACTTTGAGCGCTTTGAACATAACACTGTCGCCCTCACCCAGGTCAACCCCATGAATGACTTTCTGGGTACAAACGACATTATCGCAAACAATATTTTCTATTCGACGTTAATGGTTGGCCAGCAGATTGACGAAGCATACGCTGAGTGGTACGATACTATCTTTTATAAATCATTTGCCTGGAGCGAATCTTCGACTATTAGCACTGATACTCTCGGAATCGCGCCTGGTTTTGTTCCCTCAAATATCCACATGACTGAGGCTATGAGAACCTATGAAGTTTTGAACAACGCATATTACTGGCCGGCGAAGATCCAGAATTTCTGGACAGCATACAACGATACTGTTACAAAGATGGTGAAGGTGAGCTACCAGGATTCATCGGTAAACCTGAATCATCCACCTAACGATACTCTCGTTGATACAGCTACGGTAAAGGCCATCCTGATACCGCCTCAGGGATTCATGAACGGGAGGACCCAGCATATGTTTGCCGACAAGGCGGAATGGCCCAATTTCATGGCGGCCAACAACGACAGTGTGGATCCTGGTTTCCCGTCGTTTGTATCAGATCAAGTCGACAGTGCAATCAAGTATGTGGAAAACATCAGGGCAAACCTTTACCCCGGCTATATGTGGGATTACACGCAGGGCAAGCCGATGTTCAGTTGGCTCTGGCCGCTCCCTTATTTGCCTTATAGCAATACGACATTGCAAAGCGCGGGGACTGACGGCTATGCATTGGGCGACCTGAACGCCTATCCGTCCCAATTGGCACAATGGGAGGCAGCTGGCGGTCTGGCGACCAACGTGAGGAAGACCCCGAACGTTGTACCATCGGAGTTCAACCTTAGTCAAAACTATCCGAACCCATTCAATCCATCGACTAACATCCAGGTTAGTCTAAAGCAACCTGGTCAGATGAGCCTGAAGATTTACAATGTACTCGGTCAGTTGGTCAAAGTGGTAGACCAGGGTTACAGATCGGCAGGTCAATACGATTTCAGTGTTAACATGAGCACTTTCTCGAGCGGCGTGTATTTCTATACTTTGCACCAAGGCTCAAACATGATTACAAAGAAGATGCTTCTCCTTAAGTAACGATGACATGATCGACGGTCAAGGATTAACGAAGTGAGATTTGTGAACTAATAGATCGAAAATCGAAAATCGCTGATCCCTGTTCCTATTTCAGTCAATTCTTTGGTCATGTTCAAAGGTACCGTTGACGAAAGTCGGCGGTACCTTTTTTTAGTCTGGGGACCGGATATCGCAAGGAATGATGGTGGACTGTCGGCAGGATGGGATTCTACGCCGGAGCCGCATGAGCCTGTGGCCCAACGCTCCCGACAGCAAGCGTTCTTGAGCGACCAACCAAAAAAACTGTGGGTAGTACAGGATTCTTCCGAAGGAATCTCTCACGAACTTCAAGTAAGTTCGTGAGAGGGAATCTGTGAGGACTCATTTGAAGTGGTCGATGAGGGATTTTCCCGAAGGGAGCGCTCACAAACCTTTCAGGTTGGTGAAGGAGAACCTCGGTGTCATAATCCTACAAATTATGGGTGGGCAGTACAGGATTCGAACCTGTGACCCCATGCGTGTAAGGCATGTGCTCTGAACCAGCTGAGCTAACTGCCCGAGGTAATTGCGACTTACTTTCAAAACATCGGCATCGGTTGAAAATCGACACCTAATGAGGAGCGCAAAACCCTCAAGGGGTTTCTCGTTCCGTGGCAGCCGTCCGTTTTGAACGGCTGGCTATTCCGGCATTCGGACTCCACCTCCATTGAATGCAATCCAATTAGGAACTGAATCACTCTCGCATTAAAGAACTCTTGAAACTCTCTTTCTTGAGCGGGAGACGGGGATCGAACCCGCGACGTCCAGCTTGGGAAGCTGGCATTCTACCGCTGAATTACTCCCGCATAAATTCAACTGTATAATATGCGCTTCGTCGGAATAAATTCCAACTTGCCTCTTGACAACTTATCACTAATTAGTTATATTATAACTCGTAAGACACGAATTTGAAGCGATAAGCTATGAGAACGACGAAGCAATACGGCAGGAAGATTGACCAGGCTCTGAGCCTGTGGGTAAAGTTAGCACGGGCATCGGATACAATGTCCGTATTGACAGTCAGAGACATTGCCAATTACGGTCTGACAGGGGCGCAGTTTGGCGTTATCGAGTCGTTAGGACATCTCGGCCCGATGAAAGTCGGGGAGCTTTGCGCCAAGAACCTCAGAACGGGCGGAAATATGACAGTGGTGGTCGATAATCTTGAGAGGGAAGGTCTGGTCGAGCGACGTGACCTGCCGGAAGATCGGCGCGCCTACGTTATTACATTGACGGAAAAAGGGAGGAAGCTTTTTGAGCGAATCTTCATCCAGCACGCAAAGTATGTAAGTGAACTTGTTCATGTGGCCTTGACGGAAGACGAAATCTCTCACCTGTCAGCTCTCCTTAAGAAGCTCGGTCTCTCATTGAAGGAAGGGGTCGCAAAGACTGAATAATAAGATGATTAAGGCGGATTAGATTATGTCGAGAATTGTTAAAGTTGTTGGTATTTCAGGTAGTCTGAGGAAAGGGTCGTTCAACACGTCGCTCTTGGCTGCCGCAAGCTCCCTGTTGCCCGACGGGATGGAAATCAAGATTGCGGAGATAGGGAATCTGCCGCTCTACAACGCTGAC
>JAKASW010000226.1 GCA_021818875.1 Bacteroidota bacterium | reverse complement strand
AATCAGAGAATACAGTGACTGCAATCCCAGGGGGACCGAGCTTGAAGGGGCCGGGGATACGCCTATCAGGAACTCGCCGCTCTGAAAATCGCGTACTTTAAAAGGTGACCGCGGCAGACTGTTCTCTCCGGCAATCGAGAAATTCTTTCCGGCAAAATAAACATAGGGGATGTCTCTCGACCTGAGAATGCCGAGAACATCGGCAGCCGTTCGTTGCGAATACGAATTGGGGAAATCATACAGGCATACAACATCATACTTCTCTGAGAGAACGTTGCCGGCATCCTTTTCGAAAAATTCGTCAGCGGACTTTTGAACAAGAACCCTCACGTCGAAATCACGACTATCTTCCATATTTCTTCTCAGGAACGCAACATCGGGTGTGGGCTCGCCTGCCACCAGTAGTGCTTCATATTTTCCCTTTTGCACTTCGGCAGTCGTCGATGAAGAATTATTTTTTCTGCTGAATTCGCCGGCCTGCGGGGGGATGTCGACCGTGAGAACATGCGTCCCAGCTTTCTCTGGAGTGTAGTTGAATGGAACTTCAATTTCTCCGCTCTCCGGCAGCGTGATTTGTTTCGTATCTATTTGTTTTTCGTCTTCAGATAGAAATACGTCTACCGTCTTACCACCGAATCCGCGAGCGCTTATAATCGACTCTACAGTGCTCTTCCTGTCAGCGTAGGCCAGCGGAGGCGGAATTATCCGCTGTACCACGATATCCTTAGGCTCAGTCGAATCGCCGATCCCAATCGCGTAGACGGGAAACCTCATGCCGCGAGCTGCATCCAACGGGTTGCCACCCTCATTGTAGTCTCCGTCCGTCAACAGGACAGAGAAAGCTATGTCATCCGATGGATCCAACTTTGACGCAGCCACAAGAGCCGATTCTAAATTGGTGGCAGGCTGATTGAATTTTAGTGAATCAAGGACGGACTCTTTGAGGATATCTCCACCGAAGGCCAACGGCACCACATTAAAGTATTTTTTCAGGCTATCCATTTCTGCGCTTCGCAACATTTCCGTGATGACCTTTGATCGCGGGACATTCCTGTCCTTTATGGTCATGCTTTGTGAGTCATCAACTAAAACCGCAACATCGCGTTTCTTGTCGCGGAAATTCACAAAGTCTGTCACCAGGTTCGCTGCTGCCAGCAGGAGGAGAAAGATGACCAGCGACCGAAGCGTTCCGAGGAATATCCTTCTGCCACGTGAGAGATTTTCCGTTCGTCGGTACATGAAGAAAGACAACCCGACCGCGACAACCGCGAAAATTAGAATCAAATAAAAAGGGAGATCGAATCGGATTTGAAAATTCATTTCAGGTATAGCGACTTTAGAACTCTGAACGCCCCGTCAACTTCTACTTTTATAAGGTATGCCCCGCTCGCGACCTGATCTCCGTCGGCGCTGTTTCCATTCCACACAAAATCATGAAATCCAGGCTGCAACGTCCCGTTGAAGATAGTGTAGACTTTTCTGCCGAGCACATCGTAGACGTCGATATTCACATTCGAAGCACTCTTGAGAACGAAGCTTACGTGGGTTCCTGTGTTGAATGGATTTGGATAATTGTCGTAGAGCAGGAAGTTTCGTGTGACCTCTTGCGGATACAACTCCCACCCCGGAGCGCTGAATGGAGACTTCGCACCGGAATAAGGCACGGACAACTCTCTACCGGTGGAGTCTGTGAAGTCAAAATAGAAGTAGACGCTACTTGCGAGAGATTTCAGACCGGATATGCGAAAGGCATACTGGTCGGCTGTGTCAGTTGCAAAAAGCGGAGCCGACGAATAGTTTACCCCATCAAAAGAGTAGTATGCCCTGCTGAGCGAAACGTTCACCCCTGAAGTGCTGTAGGCACTCGTTGCCACATAAGAGTTTGAATTCGTTGTCCAAACCGTGAAGACGTTCGGGCTGACAAATCCAAGAGCTTTGATCGCGTCCCACGCATTAACAATTCCCCACCCGTAGAAATTGTTCGGATAGGTCGCGGTGGTTGAATCAGTCGGACCATGATGTTGCACCGCCGTGTTCTTCAAAAGATTGATAACCTGCATTGGCGTGAAATTCGGCCGTACCGAGAGAATCAATGCGGCTATGCCGGCAGTTATCGGCGTGGCAAATGAAGTCCCCGACTCGTATGCGTAGGTATCCGGTCCAGGAACGACAGCAACGTAATCGCCGACTCCGTCGGCGACTAAATCAGGTTTAATCCTCCCATCGTTAGTAGGACCCGTGGAGCTGAAAATGGCGAGTCTGCCGGTGAAATCAACCGCTCCCACCGAGATAATGCTGTCGGCATCCGCAGGAATGATGAGAGTTCCAAGTGAATTGTTGGGATGATATTCATTCCCGTTTGCCTGTACCACTACGACACCGAGTCGTGCAGCAATCGTCGCCGCCCGGCTTGCATAGGATGTTCGGCCATTCATGTCGCCTCTGGAGTAGAAATAGGAAATAGAGGAATCTACGCCGTAGCCGTTCGGGTAAACGAATGTGCTGTAACCTACAGAAGAAGAGACGACATCAACTCCTCGGGATTCCATCCACTCCAGCCCTTCGACCCAGTTGTCCTCTTCCCATTGGTAATCAGTAACAGGCACATATTCTGTTTTTGCGAGCATGAAAGACGAGCCGTACGAGACGCCGATTAGATTCCCGGGAGCATAGCCGCCAATGACTGACAAAGTCGATGTTCCATGGTTATCCTGATCACTTGAATCACCCGGCTGGTTGGCGGTGATTGAATCATTCTGGATGAAGTCGTGTTCCCCGACGATCTTTATGTTTTTCAAAGCGTCATGCGTTTCGTAGCGAAATCCCGCGTCCAGCATCCCAATCAGTACACCCTGGCCGTTTATCCCAAGTGATTGAACCTGTGGTATGCCGCTCAATTCAAGCTGCGTAAAAGAGGGACCATAAAACGTGGAATCAGCATGGCTCAATGTCCCGGCGGAAGACACTTTGTACAGAAGCCGCGGATGGTTAGCAGGATATTCGAGATTTGAAAATGGGACCCTGGAAACCGCCACCCTTCTTGTCCCTTTCACAAACGAAAAACGTCGCGCTTTTGTCAACTGCAGCGAATCAACAAGAACCGTCGCAGCGTTGAACCACCTGCTTGTTCCGATAACCTCGAGCCCTGCACGCTCAAGGCTGTCTATGTAACCGGAATAGACAGGAAAATCCATTACCGAAACAATATTCGACGCAGGAAGTACTTTCAATCTTCTGTCGATCGCCCTGGTCGTAAGCACACCTTGATCGACAAGGTACCTCTCGGCAGAGCCGCCGTATGAAAAATCAGTAAACCCCGCGGCTTCGGGCTTATTTTTGAAGAAGACCCAGTATCTGTTCTGGCCGTAGGCAGCGGTGCACAAGAAGATCGAAAGCAGAACAGCAAAAAGAAAAGCGCTCGAGAGCTTCACAGCTCACTTCTCCAGAAGTCGACGAATTATCTCCGGGGTATTTATGTTTTCTGCTTCCGCGTTGAAGTTTGTTATGATCCTATGCCTCAACACCGGCACTGCTGCACTCTTCACATCGTCAATATCAGGACTCAACCTGTTCTCGAGAGCGGCCGTCGCCTTTGCCCCGAGTATAAGGTATTGCGAGGCGCGTGGACCTGCGCCATAGCTGACAAATTGCTTCACAAAATCCGGCGCACCCGCATTCTGAGGTCGGGTCCGGTTTGCCAGGTCGACTGCATACTTCACAACTGATTCGGAAACAGGGACTCGCCTGACGAGATATTGAAAATAAAGGATGTCAGATCCAACGACTGCTTTCCTGATTGAAGGGACGTAATCGCCGGTGGTTGTTTGCACAATCTTCACCTCTTCTTCAAAGGAGGGATAGTCGAGCCAGAGATTGAACATGAACCTGTCGAGTTGTGCTTCAGGAAGAGGATAAGTTCCCTCTTGCTCAATCGGATTTTGGGTTGCAAGGACGAAGAAAGGCGGTTCCAGACGGAATACCTGCCCTGCGGCAGTGACGTGGTTTTCCTGCATCGCCTCTAATAGTGCGCTCTGAGTCTTTGGAGGCGTCCGGTTTATTTCATCGGCAAGAATGATATTTCCGAAGAGAGGTCCCTTAACAAATTTGAATGCTCGTTCTCCTGTTGTTACGTTCTCTTCGATGATTTCCGTACCGGTAATGTCGCTCGGCATCAGATCGGGAGTAAACTGGATCCTGCTGTATTTGAGATCCAATGCGTCGGCAAACGTTCTTACGAGAAGAGTCTTTGCAAGCCCCGGCACACCGATAAGCAGGCAATGTCCCCTGGAAAGTATCGTAACGAAAATCTGCCGGACAATCTCCTCCTGCCCGATGATTACCTTTGATATTTCATTTCGAAGATTCACAAAACTCGAATTGAGACGCGAAATTCCTTCCACGTCGGAAACTCTTTTTTCTTTCGTTGTCGCTTCGCTCACTTCGCTTCTCCATGATGAGTTGACCCGATTTCTTTTCCATCCGAATTCACGATCATTACTGCACGGCCCCTGCCGATAGATGAAGCAATCTCTTTCGAGTTTCCGCTCACAACAACGGTGAGCTTCTCCGGATGAATGTATTTCTTCGCGACCGCACGGATATCCGCGGCCGTTATTCTCTGGATATTCCGTCGATAATTCCCGTAGTAATTCTTCGGAAGACCGTAAAGCTCGATTGCCACGACGCGACCTGCGACTTGTTGTGGAGTCTCGAGCTGGATTGGAAATAGGCCTGACAAATAGCTTTTCACCATCCTCATCTCTTCCTTTGTCGGCAGGGTTGACCTAATCTTCCGCAGTTCCCTGTAGATCTCTTCGATAGTCTCAGTCGTTACCTCGTTTCTAACATCTGCGCGAACCTCGAAGCCGCCGGGAGCAAGCCGGGCATCGAAAACGCTTCCGCCTCCGTAAGTGTACCCGTGAACCTCTCTGAGGTTAATGTTGATGCGCGAGCTGAAATACCCACCGAGCAAAGTGTTCATCACCGAGATCTTGATGAAGTCCTTATTGTTCCTCGCAATTCCAACATGGCCTATTCTCACCACCGATTGCACTGCCCCCGGTTTATCAACGATAACCGCGGTGTCGGCCGCACCATTGAGCTTAGGAGGATCGATAGTCGTGGGAGCTTTATTGCCTTTCCATTTTGCAAAATACTTCAATGCCAATTTGCCTGCTTCGGCGGCATTTATGTCGCCTGCAAATACGATGAATGAGTTGCCAGGAGTATAATAATTTCTGTGAAAGGTGACAAAATCATCGCGCTTCATTGCCGATACAGATTCTTCAGTTCCGCCAGCAGGTTTGCCGTAGGGATGGTTTTTGAAAACAATTGCGGAAAAAGTGATGTCTGCCAGATAGCTCGGTTCGGCTTTCATCTGAAGTATCGACGCAATTCGCTGCACTCTGAGTCGTTCAATCTCTTCCGGAGGAAAAGATGGATTGAGGATGATGTCCTGAAGAATATCAAAACCTTTTCCAAGATGTGCCTTAAGCACCGAAACGAATATCTGGCTCCCGTCCCATGATGCAGTGCTGGATAGCGAGCCCCCCACAAAATCTATATCCTCGGCTATCTGCACTGCTGACCTCCTGGCGGTGCCTTTTGTCAGAAGTTCACTTGTAACACTGGCGAGTCCCGGAAGATCGCCATCCATAGCCGATCCTGATTTTACAACAAAACCCACGGTCACTATAGGAAGAGAGTGGTTCTCCACGACGAAAACTTTGAAACCATTGCGCAACCGCCTTTCGAAGTATCTGGGAAAAGAGACCTTGCCTGCCGGTCCTGCCTTCGGTGGTCTTGTTCTGTCTAAGATTCTTTCTCTCTTTGTTCGTTGTGTCATCTTATCCTGTCGGAGTTCGTTTTCGAAAACTGGATCCCACCGCGTAACGATACGATTGGTGGCCCGCCATTAAACCTGCCGCCCCCTGACTCATACTCACGTATTCCTCGCCTTATTCATTTTGATATCGTCCAAAAATCTGGCGTATACTTTCGCATTCACTCATGCCTGCCTGCCGGTAAACAGGTATTCTAAGAACCCTTATCTGGATAATAAAAAATGACTACTCGCCCATCCTTGCCTAAGAAATTCCTGGCAACGTTCCTCAAGTCATCTGAGGAAATGGAGAGCTCTCGGTTGACTTCCGAGTTTATCAAATCCGGATCACGGAAGAATGTTTGATAATGAGCAAGAGCATCGGCTATTCCGCTGTTTGTGGACAACCTTCCGACATAAGAAGATATGACGGCGTTACGGGCTTTCTTGATCTCGTGATCTGTCAGGTTGGAGTCCTGCAGTTTTTGTACCTCCTCATCAAACAGTTCCAACACTTCTCGCTCGGAGTGCCCCGGCGCAACAAATGCCGAGAATAAGAAAACACCGCTCTTTTCCATCCCTTCCACCGAGATTCCAAATTCGGACACCGATTCGGTATCATAGACAAGGCGCCTGTACAGCCTGGAGCTATTGCCATCGGAGAGAATTCGCTCAATCTGGTTCATCGCGTAGTATTCATCGCTGCCTTCGTGCGGGAATTTGTAGCCCACAAATACAGCAGGTGATGCAACGCTGCCGGTGAGAGTGGCAACATTTTCTTCGCGCAGCCGCTGATCCGAAAACACTTGTTCCGGCATCTCTCTTCCGGGTGGAATCTCGGAGAAAAATTTCCGAATCAGATATTCAGCTTCTTTGAACCGGATATCACCGCTGACTACAATCGTGGCATTGTTCGGAACATAGTATGTCTCGTAGAAATCTCGAACGTCCTCCATCTTCGCCGCATCGAGATCGGGCATAGAACCTATCACAGGCCAGTGGTACTGGCCAACTGGAAAAACCATCTCTTGCATT
>JAKASW010000225.1 GCA_021818875.1 Bacteroidota bacterium | reverse complement strand
GCCATTAGATCCCTAGATAGCCGGATGCGTTCAAGGAAAGGAAAACTGTTCCACTTCGTCGCTCCCTTAATTCGGGTAGAAGCAACGTCAAGGTTTCAGTTTAGGGATGTATGGCTCGAGCCTACGTACCATGCGGACGGCAATACGGGTAAGAATTTCAACACACATGAATTTCTTGCTGAACTGAGCCAACACACCCCCTTCATTTCGTAGATTTAAGCAGGATTTCAGCGGGCATAGAAAATGTACGAGTTTGGGTGGCCTGAACAATAAGAGAGAGTACCCATGGCGAATTTGCAGAAGGACGAATCTTCGATTGCTTTGAAAAGATTAAGAGACGAAATGTTACGCGAAGCAATACTGGCGTCCCGGGAGAAAACGGGCGAACCCGATGAATACTTTATTATCAATTACTTGATTGACAAGATTTTATCCAAACGAGAAAAGCGCGACATTGTCGAGCTTATGCAATTCAAATAGAGCCTTAGCTTAGGTACTCCTCCTTCGTAACATACGGATTGCTGCCATGTAATCCGCCCCTTGAACCAACTCGACCAGGTAGCCCTTGCAGGAAACGACTTGTAAGGGCTATGCGTGCATCGATCACTAAAAGCAAGTCTGAAATCCATCGTCGAGTCCTTCCTCAGATCGACCAGTGAAAGATGGAGAACCTTTGGAGCGTTCCCCATCCTAATTCCAAACGTCTTACATGGTACAGGCCCGCTGTTGTCTTGAGCCGGGCTGAGGCAAAGTCTATTCACATTCTTACATACCCCATTGTACGGCGCTTGTTTCCTTATACGAATTGAATTCGTACATTAAGGGACGATTTGAGCTGCACGTGATCCTTGAAGTATGAGGGAATGTGGCACGCCTTCCTGGTGATGAGCGGCCAATTGTCTCTCATGAACCGAGTCTGAAACCTCTTTTCCGGCGTGAGCGCTTATCTTACCGTACCTACATAACATAGAGTTTCTGTTCATCTCGGTCTTACCGTCCGCGAGGAAGGAGTACTCACCTTTAACTCTTCCCACAAGTTTGAACCAACCCATGGAGAATTGCGAATGAGAAAACTTTTTTTCCGTACCATTATTGCCTTCGTCATTTTATCAGGTCCGGAATTGATGGCACGAACCAACCAGACTTCCGGCCAAAAAGAATTTATCTCCTCCGCCTACGGCGTGATCAGTCGAGTCCTTCCGGGTCGTGAAAGTAGTTTTCAATTGCGCCTTGTTGATGGACCGTCCTGGAGTGGAGACGATGCTTTCGAAGTTAATGCTGCAGGGGGCGTTGTCACAGTCGAAGGCAACAGCGCCATCGCTCTGACACGGGGGGTGTACTACTACCTCCGCCACGCGGTACACGCTCAGTTCACGTGGCAGGGTGAACACATCGATCTGCCGAAAGTCCTCCCGGATTTTCACTCAGGAAAGATCGTCTCACCTTACAAGTACAGACTCTACTATAACGTCTGCGCGTTCGGATACACGACACCGTTTTGGGGATGGAAGGAGTGGCGCAGGGAAATCGACTGGATGGCGCTCCATGGAATCAACATGCCGCTCGCCATGGCCGGCCAGGAAGCAATCTGGCAGAGGGTCTGGGAAAAACTTGGACTCACGAAAAGCGAATCGACAGACTATTTCACCGGACCCGCATTTCTGCCATGGAACAGGATGGGAAATGTCGACCGGTACCAGGGACCTCTTCCACAGGAGTACATCGAAAAGAGCGAGACACTTCAGAAGAAAATCTTGAATATGATGCGTTCGCTCGGAATGAGCCCCATCGTCCCGGGGTTCTCCGGGTATGTACCACAAGCTCTCGAGAAGGTATACCCCGACATTCGCCTTATCGCCATGAAATCCTGGGGCGGATTCAAACCCATCGACGGCACTTATATGCTTTCGCCGCTTTCAAAGCACTTCATTCAGATTGGGAAGATGTTCATTCGAGGATACCGAAAGACGTACGGGTATACTCATTTCTACCTCGCCGATGCATTCAACGAAATGACGGTACCGGTTTCCGAAAAGAGCAAGGATAGGGAGCTCACCGAATTCGGAAAAGCTATCTACAGCTCGATCACTGCCGGAGATCCGAAAGGAGTCTGGGTAATGCAGGGATGGTTGTTCTACAATGACCGGGAGTTCTGGGACAGGCCTTCGGTAAAAGCTTTTCTACAGGACGTTCCCGACAATCGAATGATTATCATCGACCTTGCAAATGAATCATTCCATGGATGGAAAGAACTCAACGGCTTTTTCGGAAAGGAATGGATATACAGCATTATTCACAATTTCGGCGGAAGAAATCAGATGTTCGGCAACCTTCCCTTTTACGCCAGCAACCCGATTAAAATGCTTTCTGATCCGAAGCATGGTAACATGGTCGGGTTTGGAATCTCTCCGGAAGGAATAGACCAAAACGAGGTTGTCTACGAACTGCTGACCGACATGGAATGGATCGATAAACCGGTCAATCTTGATAAATGGATCGCCAGTTATTGCAAGTCGAGGTACGGTGCGTTTCCGGAGAACATGAAGATTGCCTGGAAATATCTTCTGAAATCCATCTATTCGAGCCGTATGGGCGGGCCGCTTTACTTCTATCAGCATCTTCCGATGTTGCAGCATTACAACAGCGGTTTGGCTTCCGCAGATTTCGACAAAGCAGCCGGTCTTTTCCTTTCCTGCTCGAAAGAGCTAGAAGGAAGCGAGCTTTACCGAGACGATGCAATTGAGATGGCGGCACAATACTCGAGTGTGACCGTTGACTCTTTGCTCAATCGCGCCGTCAGCGCGCAGATAAACAAGAAGTTTGGGGAGCGCGATAGCGCATTCACGCAAGCCTTTACCCTTCTCAAGAAGATTGATTACCTTCTGAGAGATCATCCCCTCTTCAGGTTGAAGAGATGGGTGGATCTCGCACGAAAGTGGGGAAACACGACGCGGCAAAAAGATTACTACGAGAGAGACGCCAAGCTCCAGATCACGGTCTGGGGAGGCGGACCGGGATTATCTGAATATGCAGCAAAGGTATGGAGCGGACTCATCGACCGTTACTACGTTAAGCGATGGGAGATGCTCGCCGACAGCCTCGAACACGGAACGAAGCACAACATCCTGAACTGGGAAATGAGGTGGAACAGCACGCCGATAAGATATTTCAAAACCGCGCGCCCCCACAACCCGGTAGAGTTCGCGAAAAGTCTCGTAGCCGATTGCAAAGAGATTCTGAATAAGAATTGAAAACGAAAATCTGGAGGTTATGATGAAGAGGCTCTCCGCATTGCTGATCCTTGTGACATTCTTAACAGGGGCATTACGGGCGCAAACAAGCTCGACTCAGATCCCGAAAACATTCTTCAGTGGATACGAGCGCGCACTGCACGGTGGCGGATTTATCTATCATTCGCCTGATCCTGCCGTCACATCTTCTATGCTCGTCCGTTCCGAGGACTCGACAGCTTACGTGGAATGGGAAACAGCAGAAGTGCCCTCTGACTTCGACGGACACGACGCTTACTTCGCATGGATGTTTGGTATAAACGTGACTCCAAACGGCCATCTCTTCTCTCTGGTTGTCAACGGAAAGAAGATGCTCGTGTTCTCCAATCCTGAATTGAGCAGGAAAGTGAACTGGACGGTCAACGGAATTGATGGCGGGCAACTCACCTTTTTTCCCACTATGATCGACATGTACCATGATCTTATGGGATACGCAGTGTTAAAGCTGCCGCTGCAGCTTGTCAAAAGGGGGAAGGGACAGACACTGCGCATTCTCGGCGAAAGCGCCGGCAGCCCGGTTTGGTATATGACATTCCAGTCTCCAATTCGCGAGGATCTCAGTGCCGACCAGGTGCCTGCCGTCGTCAAGCATGACGGGAGACAGTATGATCTCGCCCAATTCATGGTGACGCATCTTGGAAAAACATCCGGGACGGAAATCGAGTTGAGCAACGGGATGAAACAAGATGTCGAGGTGCACCTCGGGTACAATTCTTTCCTTGTCAGAATTCCGGTTGCGCGACAGGCCGGGACCATCACCGCTAAGATGGAACTTGACGGGAAAGATCTGAGCAAAGAGTTCGCGGTAAGGCCGATACGCGACTGGACAATTTACCTGGTGGAACATACGCATACGGATGTCGGGTATGCAGAGCCGAACGATGAAATCATGGCGGAGCAATTACGCTACATAGATTATGCGCTCGATTTTTGCCGCCAGACGGACAACTATCCGAATAGCGCCAAGTTCAGATGGACATGCGAGACTGCATGGGCAGTAGAGAAATATCTTCTTACGCGCCCGAAGGACCAGGTCGACAGGCTCCTCAAGATGATCAAGGAAAAAAGAATCGACGTGACAGGATGGTATCTCAACATGCTCGACATGGCCGATGAATCGACTCTTGCAGACATGTTGAAGACAGTCAGGTTGTTCAAGAATGAAGGGATCGACGTAAGAACTGTGATGCAAGATGACGTCAACGACGCGCCTTGGTGTCTGGTCGACTACCTCGCGAGCGCGGGGATAAAATATTTCAGCATAGGAGAGAATCCAACTCACGCGCTCCGCCCTTTTAAGATTCCGACCGCCTTTTGGTGGGAGTCGCCTTCGGGCCAAAAGTTAATGGCGTTTCGCGGCGAACATTACCAGTACGGCAACTCGCTGGGAATACTTAGCGGTGACATGACAAGTTTCGGAAACTCTCTCTTCAGTTATCTGAACAGTTTGGAAAATAAGGGTTATCCGATGAACAGGGCGCTGCTGCAGTTCAGCGGATATTTCATAGATGATTCGCCGCCGTCCATCAAAGCTTGCAACATGGTGAAGAAATGGAATCAAACTTTCGAGTGGCCAAAGCTGAAACTCGCGACGATCACAGAGTTTCTAAATTCTGTAGAAAGACATTACGGGAATCAACTTCCGACATACAAGCTGGCGTGGCCTGGATGGTGGGCGGACGGATTAGGCTCGTGTGCACTGGAGACCGCTTATGTTCGAAATACTCAATCTGATTTTATCGTCAACCAGGGGCTGCTGTCCATGGCACATCTGCTCGGTGCTGAGGTCACTCCAGATGCGCTCCATGTCATGAACTCCGTCGATAACAATATCATTTTCTATGATGAACATACCTTCGGCGCAAACGAGAGCATCAGCAATCCGCTCTCACTGAACTCCACTGTCCAGTGGGATGAGAAGAGTGCATACGCGTGGACTGCCGTCAAAAGGAACAGATTGCTTCGCGAGACCTCGCTCGGGCTTCTTCGTTCGGTCCTTCCTGGACGGGACTATCCAACCATCACCGTCTTCAACACTATGAACACTAAGAGATCTGGAGTTGCTCGATTCTTTGCTTACGAGGATCTTGTCCCGTCCGATAAGAAGATCACGATCATCAACTCTAACGGGAATAAGGTCCCTGTTCAACTGGCCGAAAGTGGGCCGGGTGGAAACTATTGGGATATTTGTGTAACCAATGTGCCGCCGTTTGGATATGAAACCTACAGGGTCGTGGTCGACCCAGAGCCGCCGGGACAAGCTGTCGAACATAAGTTCACAGGAACGCTCGCAAACAAGTACTACCAACTCGTGATAGATACGGCAAAAGGCGGAATCACCAGCCTCATTGACAGGTCTTCCGATAAGCAACTTGTCGATGCCGGCGCTCCATGGGAGCTCGGCCAGTTTATCTACGAGAGACTTGCGAACAGGCATCTGCTCGATGGACCGGGAGCTACCAAGTACAGTCCCGATCTTTTCACGAGGACCAGCATGACTGATGTCAGAGTGAGTAAGGTGACAGACGGCCCCATCTGGAAAAGTATAGACATAACCGGGCAGGTGAAGGGATGCTCAAATAGCGACGGAGTCACCTGCGAAATAAGACTCTACAACGATGAGAAAAGAATCCAGCTCGTGTTTTCCATGACCAAGAAACAAGTGTTCAAACCAGAGGCAGCGTACGTCGCATTCCCATTCAGTTATCCTAACGGGCATATCACTTTTCAGGTCCAGGGAGGTACGGTGGTACCTGGAAAGAGACAGCTTCCTGGTACAGCTTCGGACTGGGACTGTGTTCAGAACTTCGCCGCAGTTCGCGGAGACGAGGGGCAGATAGTCTTCGTCAGCCCTGAGGCTCCTCTGATGGAATTCGGCGGGATCAATACGGGCAGATGGCTCGAAGTTAATCTCCCGAAGAAGCCATACATATATTCGTACGTGTTGAATAACTACTGGGATACCAACTACAAAGCAGCGCAGGAAGGCGGGCTGCGATGGACTTACGACCTCACTTCAACGAGGGACACCACGATGCTGTTCGCGACACAATTCGGCTGCGGAGTGCGCGAGCCTTTGGTCGCGACTTACAGGCCGGGAGGAGGCAACGGATCGGAACTCATCTCTCATGCGGTTTTGAATTTCGACGGGGGGACTATCCATCTTGTCTTTGCCCGTCCGGCATGGAACGGAAAGGGCGTGGTACTTTGCTTGAGAGAGGCTGAAGGCAGAAACGCGAGCTTGGATGTCACCGACCTCGTGAAGAACATACCCGCAACGCGTGTGTACGAATCAAACTCGCTCGAAGAGAATCCACGACAGGCAAAAGGGGCAATTGGTTTTAGACCTTACCAGGTGAGATTTTTGTTGCTTCGGGACTCCGAGTGAACTACCACGGGCAAAGCCGGTGGCTTCTGAAAAGGATATATGTCCAACAGATCTCGTCACTCAAGAAATTCAGCATCTCCAACCGAACCACCCCCGTCCCCTCTCTTTCGAAAAAGAGAGGGGAGAAAGGGGTGAGTTCGACTGGCGAAGCCATCTTCACATCACCACTGCCAAAGGCAGTGGGTTTCT
>JAKASW010000224.1 GCA_021818875.1 Bacteroidota bacterium | reverse complement strand
TTCCGATCTTTGGAACCATCGACCTGAATTTGTAAGCATAAAATCTCTTGTTGTCGCGGCCCCACCGCTCCTGCTTGAAGAATACCGGGCCTTCGGAAGAAAGTTTTGTCGCAAGCGCGATGATCGGCCACATCCACCAGAACACGGTAACGAACAGGGTTAGCGTGAAAAGGAAATCAAATCCTCTTTTCAAGATTCGCCAGTGCAGCACACTAAGAGTATCCTCTCTGACCGAGATTACCGGAAACCGGCCGAACATGCTGACCGAGTATTTTCCTGAAATGAACTTTGAGTAGTCGGGAACGATTCTTACCCTTGTGGTATGCTGCTCACAGATTTCTAGTACGTGCTGCACCCTCTCAGATGCCTTTCCGGGAAGTGCAATTATGACATCATTGATCTTTTTACTTTCGATCAACATATCCAGGTCTTCTATCCTGCCCAGGTACTGACCGTTGAGATGCGGCTTTTTTACATCGTCGACAAATCCCACGAGGTTGTATCCGAACTGGGGGTTTGCCTCTACGGCATCATAAAATTTCATTCCGGTCTTCCCGGCCCCCACTATGACCAGGTTCCTGAGGTTTCTCCCTCTTCTCCTCAGATACTTTAGGCTCTGTTTAAAAAAGTACTTTTCAACGCTGAGTGCTAACAACAGAATCGAGGCGTACGTGACGACGAAAAACCTCGATATCTCGTCTTCCTTCAGAAAGAAAAGGATGACAATCGAGCCGAGGAGCTGAACGAAGGTTGCCTTGGCTATGGCAACGAGCTCAAATCCGAAGTCACGTGACCTGAACTCATCGTAGAGCCCGCTCGCGCGGGCATAGATGAGCCAGATAATCCCTAGCGACAGAAAAAGTACGTCCGCCCAACTTCTGAAAGTCATCTTGGAGAGAGAAAGAGAAATCTCGGTCGCAAGCGCGAGGGACACCGCCAGGACCACATAGTCTGCGGTGATGCGGACCATGTACAGCGATTTACGTCTTGCTTCCATTTCCAGTTTCCACGTTAGTTCGACAGACAGGTAATGCGCATCATAAGCTTAGAACCGAAAAAATGCGTCACCGTACCGGAGGGAAGAGGTCCGGCCAACAAGCGGCCACAGTCGCCAGAGGTTGGTATGGCCAACCTCTAGACTTTCAACGCACAAGTCTCTTAGGAAGAGCCAAGTCGCTTCTAGTGACAAAATTGGGTGAAGGCTATTTCGCGGGGAAGTACGCCCGCTGCGCCTGCTCCTTTACCCAAGGATAAGTCCCGCCGATTCCTTCGGTCAACTTCATAGTGGACTTTCGACCGATGCCGCCCGCCTCACACAGGAGCGCTTAATAAACTTCCTCATGGGCCCGATATCGATCAGAAGAATCTCCTGGACGCGAGTGTGAGAATTCTCAGTGAACTCAAAAACGATCCGTAGATCATATGCGACTGAACACGCCCAAGTGCCTTCAAACTCTCCCTTGAACTTGTGTGTTTTCAACTCACTGGCATAAGGGTCTTCTGCAAGGCGATGCATCGCGTCAAGGATCTTGCGACGGATATCTGGGTGAAGCGTAACTGTTCTCTTGAACGACCGCCTAAACCGCGAAGACCAATGAAGGGTTCTCAATCCTGGTCAATCTCGCGCTCAAAATCTTCAGCAGTCCCATGACCTGTCAGTCCATCTTGATATTCTTGGCGGCTGATGCGGATAGATTCTTTGATTTCCTCTCGCCGCTCATCAATTACGCGCTTGCGGACGATTTCTGCAATCATCTCCTGTTCCTCGACTGGACGGCGAGCAATTGCCTCGAGCAAGTCATTGAATGACAGTGTCTCTGCCATAAAACCTCCAAATTACATTCTCTTGTCTCAGTATCATTTTTAGTTTATTACTTGTTGGGGGGTAGTTCAAGTGCTCGTTCCACTGCCCCTCCTTGCTCTGACGTTTCGCCTTCTCGCCGTCTTCTCACCTTACCAGCTTCCGACATCTGACTTCCGACTCGCTGACCTCTGACCTCTGATTCGCTGACCTCTGACTTCCGGTCTCTGATCTCTGACCTGTCAGTGAGGAGTTTGCCCCCTCTGTAGCCATACCCACCCCCTTACTTTTTACTCTTCACTTTTCACTTTCCATCTTTTGCTCTTCACTTTTCACCCTTTACTCTTCACTTTCCACCTTTTGCTCTTCACTTTTTACTTTTCACCGGCTCCTACCTTCGCCCGCTCCACATGTTGCCTTACACGCGGATAAGCGTTCGCAATGGCGCCCGTGTGCGTCGTGCCAAGCTTCGAGAAAAACCGTCTACAGATTGGATCGGTGGTCTTTTTCAAGCAAGAGCTTGAACAGGTGTAGGTATTGCTGTGTTATTTTTTCCCATGTGTAATTCTCTTGTATTCTGGTACGAGCGGACTTCCTGAACTTTTCAGCAACATCTTCGTGTGCCTCAATAAAATTGATCTTCTCCGCAAGATCTTCTTCATTCTTCTCGAACAGGATTCCGTACTTGCCATCAGCTAGTACTTCGCGATTGAAGACTGTATCCAAAGCCAGAACGCAGTTACCATAAGCAAGGCTCTTCAGAAGCGCGGGGTTCGTCCCACCAAACTGGTGACCGTGAACATACGCAAAAGCATTGCAGTGGAGCTCCTTGATGATTTCGCTGCTGTCTATGTGACCGAGAAAAATGACTCGCTCGTCGCCGATTCCTCTCAAATGATCCTCAAAAGGATTCTTGTAAGCAGTTCCGCCTGCGATTACTAGCTTTCGCTCTGATCGAGACCTCAAGAAAGCTCTCACAATCAGATCGGCGTTGTTGTCAGGAACCAGCCTACTTGCAATTAGGAAGTAATCATATGGCCTAATACCAAATTGATCGAGTAAAGAAGGGCTTTGAGAGTACTTGATGTCGGCACCATAAGCGATGTCGACGGATTTACACCCGAATTCCTTCGCATAAATCTCCTGCATGCCTTTTGCATCGGTGACAACTTGATCAAAGAGTCTTGTAGAGCAGTAAGCACCAAATTTGAAGTATTTCTTGGCCAGGTTGCTCCATTTTGGTCTAAGCCATTCGAGTCCGTCCACGTTGATTGCGCTTTTGATGCCGCCCGCTTTTAGTAGAAGTCCGAAAGGGCCGTTCGCCGCGTTGCAGAAAAGTGCGACGTCTGCCCGTTCCCTCGTGATCAAATGAAGCGTGGAGATCAGGGAATGGCTGAATTGGGATGTATTCTTTCCTTTTAACGACTGCATGTAGACCAACCTTACCCCTTTGTAAACACTGATCTTTTCTCGGAACATATTTGAATGGGCATATATTACTACCTCATGCCCCAAGTCTGCCATGCGCCTGCCAACCTCTTCCGCAAACGCTTCATAGCCGCTATAGCCAGAAGGAATGCCCCTAGTCCCCAAAATTGCTATCTTCATCCGAGGTATTTCTCCCAGAGATAATTCTCGATTGAATCCCTCCAATGAGGCATCCTGTCAAGTCCCTGATTCTTGAGATTCTTGTTCTCAAGCACAGAATAAAAAGGCCGCTTAACAGGTGAAGGCATGGTTGCAACTGTCGTTCCGAGCAGAGGGGTCTTCAGGTTGAGAACAGAGAAAATCACGCTGGCAAACTCGAACCATGAAGACTCGCCCTGGGCCGTCATGTGATAGATCCCGGGCGAAGCGTCATTCTCCAGCATGAATAATGTATTCTTAGCAATTTCTATTGTGCCGGTCGGAGTAAGAATTTCGTCGGTCACGACCTTTACCTCCGGCTTTTCCGCAGCGAGCTTTATCATCGTGGTTACGAAGTTTCCTCCCTTCGCCCGGCAAGGCACCTTCCCGTAAATTCCGGAGATTCGGATAACATACCCATACTCTGAATAGTTCAGCAAGTATGTCTCACCAATCGACTTGGTCGCGCCGTATACGTTAAGCGGTTTCACCGAGTCAGTTTCGATGTACGGTTTCCTCTTGGAACCATCGAACATGTAATCGGTGCTGTAGTGAACCAACCGAAATCCTTGTTGGCTGGATATCCTTGCTAGATTTAAGGGCCCAATGCCGTTCACAAGATATGCGTGTATAGGGTCTTCCTCGCATTTAGGGACATGGTGGGCAGCCGCCGTATTGAGAACAACGTCTGGCCTGATCCTGCCCAATACCTCTCTGACACTCTCGGCGCGAGCAACATCCATGTCATGATGCGTCAGTTGTACAACCTCATGACGGGCGGCGAATACCTCAACGAGATCGGCACCCAGCTGGCCATTTGAACCTATGACTGCGACTTTCATGCCACTTCAGACCTTCATTTCCTTTTCCATTGTCTTGAAGACCTGGATGTTATAGTAAATAGGGTTATCGAAATCCTTAAAGAGTTCCAAGTGGTCGCTCAAACCATCAAGGATAGACTCGACGGTATGCTTTGGTTTGAAACTAAGCATGTTAACCGCCTTTTCAACGCTCACTTTGTAGTTACGGAAGTCCTTTACGTTCTTGATGTTGAACTTTACCTTCTCGTTATGACGTTTTTCCACGTGGGCTTTCACTATGTCGGCGACTTCACCGACGGTATAGTTACCGGAAGAGATGTTAAATATTCCAGATATCTTCTGGCTTGCTTCGATCGCCCTTATGTAGGCACTGATGGCATCCTCAATGCTCAAGATTGGACGCCAGATCGACGGATTGTTTATTGTTATCTCATGAGTGGAAAGTGCGCTCTTGAACATGGTGTTGACTAACAGATCCAGCCTCATTCTCGGGCTAAATCCGCAGACCGTACCTTGCCTGAAGCATATGACCGAGAACTGGTCATCTACTAACTGCAAAGATGCTTGTTCGCCTTGCAGTTTCGAAATACCATAAGGGTAGTGTTTTTTCCGGCTGAAAACCGAACACTTTTCCGCGTGAAAATTGCACACCTATAGAGTCTAACTTTCCTCTCAGAGAGTACAGGAAAATGGACAATCTGAGAGGAGCAAGAATAGGTGATTGCAATGGAAGACTGGGTAACAATAAAGAACCTGAGGGCAAAGAACCCGGATATGAGCCTCCGGGAGATCGGGAGGCTGCTTGGGGTAAGTCCAAACACCGTAAAGAGCGCACTGTCGCGTGAAGGGCCGCCGGAGTACCAGAGGGTCATAAAAGAGAACCCGAAGCTCTTGCCGTTCAAGGAGGTGATCTTCGAGATGGTAAACATCAAGGGGTTCAGAGGGTCACGCATATTTGAGGAGCTGAGGTCAAAGGGATACACCGGCGGAAAGACGGCGTTATACTCGCACCTGAGAACAGTAAAGATAGAAGCGGAGAAACATTACACTCCATACGAGACCGGTCCCGGGGAGCAATCGCAGTTCGACTGGAGTCCATACACGGTGTCTATCGGTGAAATGCTTACAAAGATAATCGTCTTCTCATACGTCAACGGCTTCAGCCGGTATCAGGTGTTCCAGGTCTCACTCTCCGAAGACCAGGGGGCGGTATTCGATGCATTGGAGGAGAGCTTCACGGCATCCGGCGGTGTACCACAAAGGCTCCAGACCGACAACGCCAGAGTGTTCGTTAAGAACCCGTCGAAGAACAACTTTCAGTGGAACGAACGGTATCTCAATTTCTGCGGACACTACGGCTTTGAACCGACGAGGTCACTGCCGAGACATCCCTGGAGCAAAGGAAAAGTAGAGAAGCCGTTCCGGTATCTCGAAGACCACTTCATAGCCGGAAGTTCATTCGAAGACTTTGAAGACCTGCAGCGGAAGCTCAAGGACTTCGAGCATGGGGTGAATACCAGGATACACTCCACTATCAAGACGACTCCCGAAGAACTCATTGCCAAAGACCGGGAGGCGTTCTCTCCTCTTCCGGAGTCCCGGTATGTGGGCATAAAGGAGGAAGTCCGAAAAGTCAGCTTCGATTGTCTTCTCTCTTTCAACGGGAGCCGGTACTCCGCTCCGTGGATGTTTGCCGGCAAACAGGTCTGGGTGAAGGTGGCCAGAGGATACTACCTTGAGATTTACTCCCAGACCAATAAACTCGTCGCCCGCCATAAGCTGTCTATGCAAAAAGGGGCAATAGTGATCGAAAAAGCGCATTATCGGGGAAATAATCGCATGGACGGGAGCTTTGAGAGGCTTAGTGAACTGTTCAGGAAAGACTTCCCCCATCGCGAACTCTTCCTCGAAAAGCTTCGGGCACAGAAGCGGATAAACAGTCATCGCCATCTCTTCCAGTTCCTCGAGCTGGCGAAGGTCTATGACAAAGAAGACATGGAAAGTGCCATTAATATTTGTCTCGAGTACAACGTCTTCAACGCGAGCTTCATCGCCGGCTTCCTGGAGAAAAACTACAGGCCGGCTAAAATCACCGATGCCGATCTTGCAGTCGGGCACGACATCTCGTTGAATGCAACTCAGGGTCAATCCATCGTCCGCAGCCTCAGTGAATACCAATTAAGCTTAACCGAACAAACAAAAGGAGAACAACAGTAATGGAACAGACTCAAACCGACAACTACCTGAAGATGCTCTCTCTTCACCGCATCAGGGAGATATACATCAAGGAGGCCGAGAATGCGGCGAATACAAACCTCAGTTATCAAGAATATCTCCACCGCCTCGTGGAACAACAGGTTCTCTCCAAGATCGAGCGCTCCATCAACCGAAAGACTCAACTGGCTGGCTTTCCTCAGATAAAGCGGCTTGAAGAGTTCGACTTCTCTTTCCAGCCGAAGATCAACGAGAAGCTCATACGTGAACTGGCCACGCTGGAGTTCATGAACGACTCAAAGAACATACTCTTCATCGGGGCTCCCGGTGTAGGTAAGACTCATTTGGCCATCAGCATCGGCATCAAGGCCACGCAGGCTCGTAAGCGTGTCTTGTTCTATACCGCCGAGCACCTGACCCAGGAGCTTGCCGCCGCTGAAGTATC
>JAKASW010000223.1 GCA_021818875.1 Bacteroidota bacterium | reverse complement strand
CGTGCATAGTTTCTTTTTATGTGAGAACTTTCTGACTCCGGGACAACGCAGCCATAGAAAGGATGCTAAGACGGCTGTCGCCTTGCGGGACCTACAAGATCTCCGATCTGTTCCAAATATTCGAAGACGGTCCTGGCTTCTTCCTCATTCACAATGCTAATCGCAAAACCCACATGCACTATTACATAGTCTCCCACTTTTGCCTCAGGAACATAAGCAAGGCAAACTTCCTTGATTACTCCACCGAAATTTACCTTGCCCATTGTCATACCGGTGGGATCATTGTCGATATGGACAACTTCGCCCGGGACGCCTAAGCACATCTTAGCTGGCCAATAGTTTGTTTGAATCTGATCCTGACATATAACTAGGAAGTCAATTGCGATTGAATTTACTCACCACAGATTGCCTTTCAAATCCACAAGACTCGACGAAGGCTGGATCAAATCCGACCCGCGTCGAGAAATCCGGCGATTGCGAATTTCAATCCGTAGGAAAGACCAGCGGACAAAATCGGGCTTAAGAGTTCTTTTGTCCCATTATCAAGTACATCATTTGTGTTGCATCCATTTCCAGGTCAATTTCGAATCATTTCATGGCACAGCCGTTGTATCACACTACCTGACAATAACCCCTCTAAACAAATGGTTCTTCAGTCAGGGACAAAGCGAATCTTGAAGTTAACGCCAGATGGATTGGAACAAATCCTGGATGTGCTTCACAAGATCGGTTTCGAAACTATCGGTCCGACATTAGGAAATGATGCGATTGTATACGAGACGATCGGCTCAATAGATGACCTGCCACAAGGATGGACGGATAAACAGGAGCCTGCCGCTTACCGAATCATCAAAAGAAATGACCAGGCCTATTTTGGTTTCAATGCCGCCCCTCAATCATGGAAACGATTTTTATACCCTCCCGATAGAACATTGTTCAGAATCCGACGAAAGGGGAAGGGTCTCGAATTTATGGAGCAAGAGGAAAACACTGCGGAGCTGGCTTTGATCGGAGTCAGGCCCTGTGAGCTGGAAGCAATAACGATCCAGGAGCGCGTGTTTACTTCCAGTGAACAAAGAGATGATTCCTATCTGGCGGTCCGCAAAAAGTTGTTCATCATTGCCGTGAATTGTACAAGTTCCGGGGGGAATTGTTTCTGTGCATCTATGAACACCGGGCCACACGCAAAAGAAAATTTCGATCTCGCTCTGACCGAAGTGGTAAATGCCAATGAACATTTCTTCATCGTTGAAATCGGAAGCGAAACTGGATTGTCCGTTATCCATGATGTGGAGTCTGCAGAACCGACAGAGGATGAGGTGGAGACTGCGGCAGGTTTGGTAAGGCAGGCAGAATCGCAGATCAGGAAATTGGATTTGGATACAACTCCCAAATTACTTTCCGCAAATCTTGAACACCCGGAATGGGACGAAGTGTCAAAAAGATGTTTAGCCTGCGGCAACTGCACAATGGTCTGTCCGACTTGCTTCTGTTCAACTGTTGAAGATACGACAGACCTTTCCGGCAAGCTCGCGGAACGCAGGCGGCGGTGGGACTCCTGCTTTACTTTAGATTTTGCAAAGGTGGCAGGCGGAAATTTCCGGACCTCGCCCCGGTCTCGCTACCGGCAGTGGTTAACCCACAAGTTATCATCCTGGGTGGATCAGTTCGGCAAATCCGGTTGTGTGGGATGTGGAAGGTGTATCACTTGGTGTCCTGTGGGGATCGATATTACTGCTGAAGTACAGAAAATAACGGGAACTTAGAGGGAGTATTACTATGCAAACGCAAGACCTAACAGAGTCACTGCACCAGCATCCATTCCTCAGAAATATGGACCAGGAACTCATCAACACTCTCACGTCCTGTGCGTCGAACGTGGTGTTCCAGGAAGGGAATTACTTATTCCACGAAAGTGAAGATGCCAGGACTTTTTACCTGATCCGAAGCGGAAGGGTTGCACTTGAAGCCGGCGGCAGTGAACGTGGACAGATCAGGATACAGACATTGGGCCCCGGTGAGGTACTTGGCTGGTCATGGCTCATTGCTCCATACCGATGGCACTTCGACGCTTATGCGGTGGAGCAAGTCCATGCCTTTGCCATCGATGCCACTTGTCTCCGGACAAAATCAGAAACGGATTGGCATTTTGGCTACGAGATGCTTCGGAGATTCTCGGAAGTGCTTGAGAGGCGCCTCGAAGCAACCCGATTGCAGCTCCTCGATATCTACGGAACAGTGAAGGGAGATAAGGGTGAAAAGTTCTGAACTTGAGACTTACGGAGTCTGCTCGCATGTCTGAAACGTTCGTGGATACCGGAACTGAAACCGGGACGGCAATGGTTCCGTCCTTTGCAACGATTAGAAAAATCACCTGGGAAACGGATGACACTTTTACACTTATCATTGACGCGCCTCAAGTCAACGGACTACCGTTCTCATTCAAGCCGGGGCAATTCAATATGGTCTATGCCTTTGGTACCGGAGAGTCGGCTATATCAATCAGCTCGGATCCTTTCAAGAAGTCGGTGATTGCACACACCATCCATCGTGTCGGAACTGTGACCTCACATCTATCCAGGCTCAAGCGGGGAGACATGATCGGGATAAGGGGTCCGTTCGGATCCGCATGGCCGTTAGATAAGGCAGCCGGTAAGGATGTCTGTATCGTGACAGGCGGAATCGGGATTGCCCCGCTAAGGCCGACAATTTATTCCCTGTTAAGAAAGAGGTCGGAGTACGGTCGGATCATCATATTGTACGGTGCAAGAAGTCCGCTCGATTTGTTGTACCGGGTCGAACTCGAAGAGTGGAGCAAGATGCCGGACGTAGAGGTAATTGTCGCAGTCGACCGGGGCGACTCGAGTTGGAAAGGACACATCGGGGTTGTGACGAACCTGTTCTCCTACATCAAGCTGGACCCGAGGGCAAGCATCGCGATGGTTTGCGGCCCTGAAGTTATGATGAAGTTCACCATCGAAGAACTTCAACGAAGAGGATTCGCACAGAGTCAGATTCATGTATCGCTCGAGAGGAACATGAAGTGCGGGATCGGACTCTGCGGTCATTGCCAGTTGGGACCAAAGTTCATTTGTAAGGATGGTCCTGTTTTCGCGTTGCCCGATGTGCAATATCTTCTGGAAAGGAAGGAATTATAAACTGGCAGGCATGACGAAAGCGAAGAGACCGAAGGTGGCGGTGTTCAAGTTCGCATCCTGCGACGGATGCCAGCTATCTATTCTCGACGCGGAAGACGAGCTTCTCGACATTGCAGGTGCCATTGATATAGCATTTTTCCCCGAAGCAACCAGACGAATGCTTAGGGGACCCTATGACATCGGGATCGTTGAAGGAAGTATCACGACGCCTCACGATGTCGAGAGAATCAGAGATGTTCGAAAGTCATGTGCCACCCTTATCACTATCGGCGCCTGTGCCACTGCAGGTGGAATTCAGGCACTGAGAAATTGGAAGGATATCAAGAATTTCGTCCATATCGTTTACACTTCACCTGAGTACATTTCAACTCTTGACCGGTCGATGCCGGTAGGCTCATTCGTTCATGTCGATTATGAACTCCGCGGTTGCTCGATAAACAAGTACCAGCTCATTGAAACTATCAGCGGACTTCTCAATAATAGGAGACCAAACGTTCCCACCCATAGTGTATGCATCACCTGCAAGATGAACAACAACGTATGCGTCATGGTGGCACACGGGACGCCATGCCTCGGACCTGTTACGCAGACTGGATGCGGAGCGATCTGCCCGTCATACAATCGTGGCTGCTATGGATGTTACGGCCCGATGGAGTCCCCGAACCCATCTTCGCTCTCTGAACGCTTCAACCAACTGGGAGAAACACGCCACGACATAGTGCTTGCCTTCCGAAGCTTCAATGCTTATGCGGAGGCATTCCGCAGAGAAAGCGACAACTATGAAAAGTAGCTCCATCAAAGTAGACTACCTTGCCCGAGTAGAAGGAGAAGGATCGCTCCTTGTCAAAATGAGGAACGGGTTGGTGGACGACGTTAAGTTCAAGATATTTGAACCGCCGAGGTTCTTCGAGGCATTCCTTCGTGGCAGGAAATATTCCGAAGCACCAGATATTACCGCGAGGATCTGCGGAATATGTCCGATCGCATATCAAATGAGCTCGGTTCACGCGATGGAGAACGCTTTCGGAGTAAAAGTGGAAGGTCAAATCCGGGAGATGAGACGACTTCTCTATTGCGGCGAATGGATTGAAAGTCACGCACTCCACATTTACATGCTCCATGCACCCGACTTCTTAGGTTATGAAGATGCAATCCAACTTGCAAAGGATCATGCCGAAACTGTTCAGAGAGGACTTCGGATCAAGAAAACAGGCAACGACCTGGTAGCTCTTCTGGCGGGGAGAGAAATTCATCCGATAAATGTGAAGGTCGGCGGATTTTATAAGCTTCCGAGTAAAGAAGATTTCACCGAGGTTCTTGCCAAACTGAAACAAGCCCGCGACGAATCTTACGAGACTGTCCTGTGGACTGCGACTCTCCCCTTTCCGGCCCTAGACCATGATTATGAGTTCGTTTCTCTGAGTCACCCGACCGAATATCCGATGAACGAAGGTCGGCTGGTTTCAAGCAACGGACTCGACATCGATGTACGGGAATACGAGCTTATGTTCCATGAAACTCACGTGCCGTATTCAAATGCGTTGCAGTCAACTCTTAAGGGACGTGAATCGTATCTTGTTGGCCCGCTGGCAAGGTACAACATAAATTTCGACAAGCTCTCCCCTCTCGCGAAAAAGGCCGCAGAGGAAATCCATGCAAAGCCGCCGCTGAAAAATCAATTCAAGAGCATAATAGCGAGAGCAATTGAAGTCCTCTTTGCGTGTGAGGAAGCAATCCGCATAATTGAGAATTATGAACCTCCTGAGAAACCTGACATCGAATATGAAGTCGGACCGGGCTTCGGTTTCGGCTGCACAGAAGCACCACGTGGTATTCTGTACCACCGCTACCTGGTTGGCGAGAACGGGCTCATCAGGGACGCGAAGATAGTCCCGCCGACAGCACAGAACCAAAAGATGATCGAAACCGATTTGAGGGAATTTGTGAAAGCAAATGGAAGTCTGTCAAAGCAAGACCTGACACTTCGATGTGAACAGTTAGTGCGCAATTTCGATCCGTGTATATCATGTGCTACGCATTTCCTGAGTCTCGAAGTTGAAGAAATAACCTCTTAGTAGTTCACTTCCCGAGGAAAGTGCCGCCAGCTCAATTGGGGGAATCGCAGATTGTCCGGACACCGACATTTAGATAAAAAGAAGAAGATCACGATCGTGGGAATCGGAAATGGATTCCGTGGTGACGACTCTGTCGGCATCCTTGTATTGGACAGGGTGATGGAGAATGTTAGGGACCTTCGCGAAGACCAGATCATTCCCGTCAGACTTGATGGCGACCAATCAATCGCACTAGATCTTATGAGATCGGTTGAAGCTGTGATCATCGTAGATGCAGCCCGCTCGAATGTCCCTGCAGGTACGATTTTCCGTATCGATGCTGGTGACCGTCCTGTGCCCGGTGGCATCAAATTCAGCTCGACTCACGGTTACGACATCGGATACCTCATTGAATTGGCCCGCGCATTGAAGACACTTCCGAAGCATGTCATCATCTACGGAATTGCGACGAACAACTTCGGACACGGATCAAACCTGACTGCGGAAGTCAGAGAATCCATCGATGCTGTGGTCATGAAGATATTGAAGGACATCGAACTACTTCAGAAGTCATGGCTTAGCGTCCACTAAAACCTCTTCCTGGCTATGTAGGGGGCCAGGACATTGATCCGACAATCCGCTGATCATTCGTTGACCTGCCCCCTTTAATGCGACCTATCCTTCGCGCAATTATTGGAACCTTATCAAAACCGACATATAATAGAGCGCTTAAGTCAGCCTATCAGATGATTCCCAAATGTGCGTGATTTTGTAGTGCATACTTCATATTGACTCACTTCAGTTCGTTGAATTAAAGCCGATGCAGGTTCGAAAACTTCCCCTTCGGCGTTTCGACCTTGTTTGCTAAATTTTATCAATGATCGCAAGAGAAAGACTGCAGAGCGGGCTTGAAAAGTTTTTCGGCGCCAAAGAATTTAGACCCGGTCAGCTTGAGATTATCAATTCAGTCATGAATGGATTCGATACGCTCGCCGTCATGCCCACGGGAAGCGGGAAGTCAATTTGTTACCAGCTCCCCGCAATGCTTTTAGACGGGCTGACCATCGTCGTCACCCCACTGATCAGCCTGATGAAGGACCAGGTTGCTCAGATCAACCGGGGTGCCATCGTCGCTACTCAACTTGACAGCTCTCTCGAGCTTGATGAATTGCGGGCGCGGATGCAACTGGTCAGGACACAGAAGATAAGACTCTTGTATGTTGCTCCGGAAAGGCTGGAGTCCAAAGTGTTTGTAGATACGATCTCAAAGGTGCCGGTCCCTTTGCTGGCTGTGGATGAAGCACACTGCATCAGCCAGTGGGGGCACGACTTCAGACCGCACTACACACGCATTTCAGATTTTGCAGCCAGCATAGGCAATCCGACCATTTTGGCTTTGACCGCGACAGCTACCCCCGAAGTCCAGGATGACATCATCGGTCACCTGAAGATGAGATCTCCCCGCGTCTATATTCGAGGGTTCTCGCGAGATAATCTATCCTTCAGGGTACAGATGGAAAGCGGGAAATTTCAAACTCTTCTCAGATATGCCAGTACTCGTGACGGATCGGGCATTGTCTATGCATCAACGAGAAAGAGTGTCGACGAGATTTACGAATGGCTGAAGTCAAAAGGCTTAAACCCGCTTCGATACCATGCCGGCCTGACAGATAGTGAACGTATGAATACCCCAACGATCTTTCTG
>JAKASW010000222.1 GCA_021818875.1 Bacteroidota bacterium | reverse complement strand
CTTCGTTGCTTTCAAGATGGAAGCAAACTGGAAATGTGCGCCATTCGGCAAAATTAATTTGCCGATCCTCTACGAGGTCGTAGACCTCAAAACTTTTACACATAACTCTTGACATTACCTTGCCAGACCGGTGAAGTAACCAATCATGTCTGCAAACTTGTAGTCGCTCTTGTACATCGCGCTCAACCTGTCACTAAAGAACTGATATCTGAATCGCTTGTCGCCGTCTAATTTCTCAATCTCTTTCTCGATTGAAGCAATTGTTCCTTGAGCACCGTGCATGTGATTCAACCTGACCGCAATTTCCTGCATGTGTTTCGAGCCTTCGTAAAACATGGCTGGTAGAATCTTCGTGCGCAGCGAATGGGCGTTGAAATCTTTCACAACTCCAAGTATGCGATGTCCTTCAACTAACTGTTCAGATGGGTTGGTTATCCCGAAATCTTTGACCGCTTCTTGATTTAGAATGACGGCATCCTTTGATTCTTCCGGCGACGCCTGTGCGAATGTCTTTCCGTAAACCATCTTCATTCCCATTGCCTCAAAGAAATCGCGGCTGACCCAATAGATGTCATACATAAAGATTTCTTGAGGATGGGACAGATTTGTTCCCTGTGCCCCCTCGTGCGTATATTCGGTTCCAGGGACACGGTCACCGCACGCTACTGACGATACATTCGGAAGCATCTCCACTTTTGATGCAAGTATCTGATACCTGGCTCCGAGAATCGTATCGGCATCGTCGTTACTTAATCTTGAGAAAACTACCAGGTTCTTATCGTTGAACCCCATATTCTTAGTGTGGAAATAACGCATCTGCCTGTAGATCGTTATCGACGATAGAATCAGTCCAACAAAAATGACCATTTGAAATCCGAGCAAGACTCTCCGCAGGGTAACGCGCTCATGACCTCTGTTGAATTTGTTCCTCAGGATTTCCGCCGGACGAAAACCGGATAAATAAAATGAAACGTAAGCGCCCGACAAAATCGCAGCTCCAAGAGTGACCACGATATATATTGCTAGCGATTCGGCACTGCGGTAGTAGTCCGCGGGCAATTCCTTCCCCAGCAAAGTTGTCAGAGAAGGCATGAAGAGTTCGACGAGGAGCAAAGCGATCGGTAGCGAAATCACTGCAACCATGAGTGACTCAATCATCGTCTGCTTTACAACATCAAGCCTGGTGGCACCGATAACTTTCCGTACACCGACCTCTTTCGTCCTCGCCGTGGCTCGTGCCGTACTCAGCATCACAAAATTAATGCAGGCAATCAGAAGTATGAGAAGCGCTATCGCAGAATAGATCTCGACATCGGATAGATTTCCCTTTGGCATGAAGAAAGTGTTGATGATTGTTGCAGGCCGAAAGTACATGTCTTTGAGAGCAACAAGATGGTACCCATGAGGAAAAGTGCGAAAGACGGCATGCTCATCTGAAAACTGGACCAATTTCTTGCGCAGTTGAACTGCAGAGTTGCTACTTGACAAGAGAAGATAAGTATTCAGCTCAGGCGGCCACCACCTTTGCAGAACGTCAGATAGCGTGGGGTTTTGTTTCACAATTGAATTTTCCTCCATGAAGATGGGCAGGATACAGTCAGCCTGAAAAGTCGATGTCGAAGGGATATCTCTCATGATTGCCGACACTGTGAGATAGTAGTCTTGTCCCGACCAGTTCACATCAATCACTTGACCGATTGCTTCGTCATTCCCGAATAGCCTTCTTGCGAGTGACCGGGTGATGACAGCATAGTTGTGCTGATCGAAAGCTTCTTTGAGATTTCCCTCAACGATCGGCAGCGTCAGAATTTTGAAGATAGTAGAATCGGCCGAGACGCAATGGATTGCACCCAAGGTTCTGGCTCCGTATTTCACCTGACAAGTTCTCGAACTGCATCTGGAATACTCTCGAACCTCGGGGTATTCGGCTTTCAACGCCGGACCTGCTGGAAAGGGGACGAGCGGCTGCGTCCAACCCTGAGCTTTCAGGAGCCAATCCATGGTCACGAGGTAAATCCTGTTTAGATTCTTGTTGTACCTGTCATAGCTCAACTCGTGGACTGAATAAAGCAGGATGATAAAGCAAGAAGCCAGTCCAACCGATAACCCGACGATGTTTATCAACGAGTACGTTTTCTCTCGCCAGAGATTTCTGAATGCGGTCTTGATGTAGTTTTTTAGCATAACTCAACTCTCAATGTTGTCAGGAAACAGGAGAAAGGAAACAGGGACTCCATATTCCTGTCTCCTTTGATTCGTTGACTTCCCCTTGACTCACTGCTAAATTGTGTTCGAAGGAAGAAAATGAAGGACAGAAAAATGGGCATGTTCAAAGTTAAGACAAGAGTTGCTAACCCTTCAGACCCGAAAAGGTTCTTCGAGGAAGATTTTTGGGTTGATACAGGATCGTACCACAGTTTTGTTCCGGAAGATCGGCTCAAGTTGATCGGAATCGAGCCGAACCTGTCAAGAGAGGTTACCTTGGCAGACGGGCGGAAAGAAAAGCGCTTAGAGGGTGAAGCCTTGTTCACAATCCCTGAATTGAAGGAGGCACATACTTGCTCCGTGATATTTGGGCCGGAAAATTCGCTGTGTCTACTGGGGGCAACCACTCTTGAGAATTTCCTGGTGGAACCAGATCCCGTTAGTAAGAAGTTGAAACCGGTCGCAGCAATAATCGGTAGTTTCATTGTGTCTGGGACGGGTGAATAAGAACTTGTTGTTCGCATGGTGCAAAGCTCAGAGCACATAACTCATGCGCAAATTGCAGACCGCGTTCCTTTGCATCCGGTCTTCCGTCTCTGGTCTGCTGCCTTCATTTTCCTTGTTCCATGTTGTATTTTCCCTTCTCTCATTCCGAGCTTCTCCCAAAGGGATCCCTTCGGGATTACCTTCGCATCCTCTGCCGAAGGCATGCCTTTGGCATTAACTTCTGTTCCTCCCCGTTTTGCCCATTCGCCGCCTCTCCCGCTCGCCGCCTCACCGATTCTCCCTTTCTCCGTTTCGCCCGCTCGCTCATTCGCCGTTTCATCATTAATATCATTCATATCTTAACGATTGGATCGGGTTCGCCGTCGCGGCCCTCAGCGCCTGGATCGACATAGCCATCACCGCAACCAACAACTCAATCGCCGCTGCTCCGAGAAAGACCCAAGGCGTTATGGTTGTCTTGTAAGCAAAATTCTGGAGCCACTTCTGCATCGCGTAATATGCGATTGGCCATGCAATTATGTTTGCCGCGAGTACCCATTTAACGTACTGGTTTGAGAGAAGCGAGATTATTCCGGGCACGGAGGAGCCTAGAACTTTCCTGATCCCGATTTCCTTCCGCCTGAGTTCGACGGTGTACGAAACCAGCCCGAGCAGTCCGAGGAGCGCGACAAAGATCGCAAGTCCGCTGAATATCAGAAACACTTCGCGAAACCTGATTTCGGTTCTGTAAATGTCGTTAAACTGTTGATCCAGAAAGAAGTAATCGAATGGGAGCGACGGGGCGAATTCGTGCCACACTTTTCCAATTGAGCTCATGACTTGGTGAAGGTTGGCATGGCCAATCCTGACAGTAACATAATTGAACGGTTGCCCCGCTTCAGGCTGATCGGTAATGATGAGCGGCTGAACCGGATTGTAAAGCGGAGCATAGATGAAGTCTTTGACTTCCCCTAAGATTGGATGAAGGACACCATTTCTCATTATTGTTTTTCCCAACGGATTGGGCCAATCTAATAGCTTCGCCAGCGATTCATTCACAATATATGCTTGCTTATCGGAACCAATTTGAGTACTGAAGTTCCTTCCCTTAGTCAATGTGATGCCGTAAGTATTTAGAAAATCTTCATCACCATCTACAACATGGATCATCAGAACATCCCTGTAACCCTGAGGAGAATAGCCATTCATTGTGAAGCCGTCACCGGGAACGTATGTGGAAGCTGCCGCATCTACAACCCCCGGGATCGTCCTGAGCTCGTTCTTGAATGCTTCGTATTTCGCCTGAAGTGCATCATTATCAAGAGAAATAACCAGCATGTTGTTCTTGTGGTATCCGAGATCCATCGACCTCATGAAACGGAGCTGGTTGTTTATTATGAGAGTCGAAATGAGCAGCACGAGAGAGATCGAAAACTGCAAGATGACCAATGATTTTCTGAGTGCCAGTTTTCCCAACCCTTTCGCCAGGTTGCCTTTCAACGTGTTCACCGGATGGTAGGAAGACAAAAAGAGAGCTGGGTATAGTCCGGCGCCAATACCGGTGATAAGTAACACTGCAAGCAACAACAAAATGAAATTACCATCGAAGAGACGTGAGAGGACCAGATCCTTGCCAATGAGATCGCTGTACCATGGCAGAAGAAGTTCAACCAGCACGAAAGCCAGGATAAGAGCTATAAAGGTGAACAAGAGCGACTCCGCCAAAAACTGGAAAATCAAGGTTTTCCTTTCTGCGCCAAGTACTTTTCTCATCCCGACTTCCTTCGCTCTTCCCGTCGCCCTCGCAGTTGATAGGTTAACGAAGTTCGCACAGGCGATCAAAAGAATGAATAGCGCTATCGCAGAAAACGTGTCGAGATTTTGTCGCAGTGCCGCAGAGTCGTCATTGTAGTAAAGGTGCAGGTCTTTCAGCGGCTCGAGATAACCCTCAAACTTGATATTCATTCTTGAAAGTTGCGGATATACCGACGACAAGAAGGCAGGGAATTTCTTATTGACCTGGGCAGCCGAAGCTTTTTTTCTCAACTCCACATAAGTTATGAATTGATTTCCTCCTTCCCACCCGAGAAACTGCTCACTCGGTATGCCATGCCATGGCATGCTGTACAGCGTCTGAAAAGACACTAAGGCATCGTATTGTATATCTGAATTTGCCGGGGGGTTCTCGGAGATTCCAGTTACTACGTAAGGCTTGTTCTCGATAGTAACGATTTTCCCAATCGCGTCGTTTCCACCAAACATTCTTGAGGAAGTATTTTGTGTTAAGACAACTGAAAACGGCCCAGCAAGTGCATTTGTGGGGTCGCCCGCCAATAGGTGAAACGAAAATATATTGAAGAAATTGGAGTCGGCGTAAGCCACATCTTGAATCATGAACGACTTGTCGCCGTAAGTGAAGTTCATCGGCCGGAGCGTCGACATCCTGAAAGTATTTTCCACTTCCGGGAAATCCTTTTGCATCGCCGGACCCAGAGCAGCGACAAATTGCGGACTTTTATCGAGAAGCTTCCCTTCCCTGTACACTTCCACTCCCACGCGGTAGATCCGATCGCCGTTCTTGATGAACGAGTTGAAGCTGTGCTCGAACCCGATGTTGAGTGCGATGAGCAAGACAGCCGTGAGTCCTACAGTCAATCCCAAAATGTTGATGAGAGAGAAGACTTTCTGCCTTCTCAGGTTTCTGATCCAGACTTTGAAGAAACTCCAAATCATGGTGTTACCCCCGTTGTGCTTTGGTTGACGTTCATTACCATCCCTCACCGTCAGAACCCAGATCGAATATATGCCAAGCAGAGTTCCATACGGGATAACGATCAGCAAAATAAAGCCTAAAACCCTTAGCAGTTTTTCCGCCCACTTTTGTCCTTTCAGTAGAGCGATTCCGCCTATCAGAGAGAAGAGTGCTACGGTACCATAAACAGGAGCAAGAATGCCCCTGATGACCGTTAGCTCTGTCGATCCGGTCGGGCCTCCAAAGGCATTGTTAAGCACCGTGCTTAACAGTAATCCAAGAAGGTAAAAGCCTCCTGCATAAGTATACAGGATTCCGAGCACTTTGTGGTGCTTGTCCATCGTATTATCTCCTTTTGAGTAAAACTTTTTGGCACAGCACAGAGCGCGTGGCGTGTAGCGAACTGAGTCTCGCGCTTTACTCCATGCCGCTTGCTCTATGCGCTGGCTATCATTACAGTGTTTTTGATTGTGGTGCTCCGTTTTCCCGAAGTAGAAGTGCCCAGATCGTGTAGATTCCGAGGAGCGTGCCAAGCGGGATGTTTACAAGTATGATGAATCCGAGGACGAGTACTAATCCTCTGGCCCATCCTTGTCCCTTCAGAAGTCCAATGCCACCGACTATTCCGAGCAAAGAAACCAGAATTATCAGTCCGAAAACAAAGGCTATTATGACCCTTACGAATCCGATCTCCACGACTCCGCTAAACTCGTTGAAGCCAAACAAGAAGATGGCTGCAACCGAGATGCTGAAGATGTGGAACACACCCAGCACGATGTAAAGTATGCCGAGCAAGTTTAGATGTTTGTCCATAATGTTACGTCCTTTGGTTAAGAAATCGCAAAGCGCTAAGTGCGTAGTGGCAAACATCTGGCTTCCTGTGCTAGGTGCCATGCACTCTTCGCTTTGCGTAATGTTGAAAATCACGGTCAACGACTTTATCTTGTCAGTGAAAGCGTTACGGACAAAAAGAGATGATAGCAAGCAGAAAATTCCGATTCCGGCCGAATAAGAATGAAGTTCGAATCCCGAGAGAGGATTGGGAATTGTTGAGGAAAAACCCGGCATTCGGCGAGCTGATTGAATTAATAGAAGACAAGTATGACCTCGAAGAGGCAAAGGGAGCAAAAGGAAAAGATATTTCGTTGGCAGATTATTTGAAGAAACGTGCCATACGAAATAATTCTTAAGCCTCCTGCCCAAAAGGATCTCGACCGTCTCCCCGACAGGGAAGTCCTCAGGATTTTCCAGCGCATCGAGACTCTCTCCACCAACCCACGCCCCATCGGGGTACAAAAACTTACAGGAGCCGAAGGATACAGAATACGCTCCGGTAGATACCGCATGCTTTATGAAATCGATGATGACAAGAGGGTTGTTTCTATCTACAGAATCAAGCATAGAAAAGACGTCTATAGATAAATTGCCAAGTGTTAAGCGCGTGGCGTTCGGTTCGTGTCATCTCTTCCCTTCTGGTCTTACCATAATCTTGTCTTCTTAACTCCTCGTCTCCACCGGTTCATAC
>JAKASW010000221.1 GCA_021818875.1 Bacteroidota bacterium | reverse complement strand
CAATTGGATGATGAATCTTGTCGAAGAGCTTGTGAAATCCGTATCGCTTGCCGTCGCCGGCAGGTCGAAGATCAAAGTCGGTGACAAAGATATTGATTTCGATTCTCCGTGGAAAAGGATAACGATGCTGGAATCCATCCATGATGCAACGGGCGAGGATCTTGCCGGGAAGTCAGAAAAGGAAATGATGGGTGTTGCGAGGAGTCATCATGTTGAAGTGGACGCTTCGATGGGGACAGGCCGGATAATCGACGAAATTTTCTCCGAGCTTGTGGAGCCGAACCTTGTCCAGCCGACTTTCGTGACGGACTATCCGGTCGAGATGTCTCCGCTTGCCAAGCGCCACCGCTTCAAAGCCGGGTTGGTGGAGCGATTCGAGTTGATCTGCAATGGGCGCGAGCTTGCTAATGCTTTCAGCGAGCTGAACGACCCCGGGGATCAGAAGTCCCGCTTCGAGGAGCAGGCCCGTCTTCGCGCCCGTGGAGACGAGGAAGCCATGGTAGTGGATGAGGATTTCCTGCGTGCACTTGAATACGGCATGCCCCCGACCGCCGGCCTCGGGATAGGTATAGACAGGCTCGTGATGCTGTTTGCCGACCAGGAATCTATCAGGGATGTGATTTTCTTTCCGCAGATGAAGCCGGAAAAATGAGTCTAAGCCACCAATCGCACAAATCCAGGTCAGCGAATCCGAAGTCTTACGAAAATCTTTGTGAAACAAGTCCGTGGGGATTCGGAAACAATGAATTCAATTCTTGCAATCAGTGGCAATTCTTGGAAAGATTGAAATGAAAAAAATCAACCTCGTTATCGGAATTCATAACCACCAGCCGGTTGGCAATTTCGACCATGTTATTGAGGACGCTTATAAGAAATCCTATAAACCCTTCCTTGATATTCTGAAGGCACATCCGAAGATTAAGCTCTCTCAACATTACACGGGCTACCTTCTAGAGTGGCTCAAGAAGAAGCACGCGGAGATATTTTCAGAGCTTAAGGGTCTGATAAAGTCCGGACAGGTCCACATGATGACGGGGGGATTCTACGAGCCAATCCTTGCGATCATACCTGACAAGGACAAACTGGGCCAGATCCGGAAACTGAACGACTACCTGAAGAAGAACTTCAACTTCACGGCAACCGGGATGTGGCTTGCCGAGCGCGTTTGGGAGCAGCACATTGTGAAGCCTATTGCAGAGTGCGGCGTAAAATCCGTGGTTATAGACGACACGCATTTTAAGTATGTGGGTCTCAAGGACGAAGACCTGTTGGGTTACTACGTAACGGAGGAACAGGGAAAGACCGTTAACATTTTTCCTATCAGCAAAATGCTGAGATACACCATTCCGTTTCAGTCGGTACAGAAAACGATCGATTACCTTCGTTCCGTAGCGAGTGAAGATGGTACACGAATAGCAGTATATGCCGATGACGGGGAGAAATTTGGCGTCTGGCCGAATACTCACAAGCATGTCTATGAAGATGGATGGCTCGAGGAGTTCTTCAGGGCATTGGAAGAAAACTCCGACTGGATAAACATCGTGCATTTTTCCGAAGCAATGGAGAGAATCAAACCTATCGGCCGCGTTTATCTCCAGAATGCTTCGTATGCCGAGATGCTTCACTGGGCATTGCCGCCGGAGCTTTTCCTGAAATATGAAGAATTCGAGGAAAGGTTGAAGGCGGCTAAGCTCTTCGATAATTACGAAGAGTTTGTGCGAGGAGGTTATTGGAGGAATTTTCTCGCTAAGTACCCAGAGTCAAACAACATCCATAAGAAAATGATCAGGCTTTCCGAGCGGGCCCACTCGCTCGAGCGCAAGGGTGGACGGGTCGAGAAGACATTGGACAAAATCTGGGCTGCTCAGTGCAACGATTCATACTGGCACGGTATATTCGGAGGTCTATACCTTCCGAACCTACGCTATCCCGTGTACAAGAGCCTGATTCAGGCAGAAGTCGAGATGGACATGTCGGAGAAGAAGCCGAAGCTAACGGTGTCCCACGAAGATTTCGACAGAGACGGCTCTGAGGAAATTTTGGTGGAATCCGATATCATGGACGCGTACTTTAAACCCGAAGAAGGAGGTGTCCTCTTTGAGCTCGACTACAAACCGATTCCGTTTAACCTGTTAGATATCTTGAGCAGACATCCCGAGGGATATCACAACAAACTCAGTCATCCGAAGCCAAATGGTAATCAGGACGACGGGGTTCACAGCATCCATGATCTCGTTGTGGCAAAGGAGGAAGGTCTTGAGAAGCTTCTCAACTATGACTGGTACCGGAGGGCTTCATTCATTGACCACTTTATCGGTCCCACTTCTCTCCCGGAATTTGCCGCAGCCAAGTATCCCGAGGTGGGTGATTTCGTCAACCGGCCATATTCGCAGTCAATCTCGAAGAAGAAAGATCATCTCCTCCTGCAGTTAACACGTCAAGGAAGAGTCAGCGCTGGTGCCGATTTGCCTGTGTCGGTGAACAAAGTTTTCGAATTCAGGCCGGGATCGCACAAGATTATTTGCGCCTACCATTTAAGGAACCTGGGAGGTCAGAGTGCCGAAGTTGATTTTGGCGTCGAGTTCAACGTCGGTTTCATGGCTGGCGACGCTTTCGACAGGTATTACAGGATAAATGGGATGAAGCCGGAGGACTCCAGGCTGAGAAGTTCCGGTGTCACGGATGAGGTAACCTCAGTTTCTCTCACAGATGAATGGCAGAAGATGGTGGCGAAAATCGAAGTCGACCGGCCGCAGACATTATGGAGATTCCCGATCGAGACAGTCTCTCTTTCTGAGTCGGGTTTCGAAAGAGTCTACCAAAGCTCCGTTGTTTTCTTGCACTCCATTCTTAGACTCGAAGATGAGTACGATCTGAGCTTCGAGTTCACCATAAGCAGGCTGAGATAAGCCTGTCCGGGTTATCGGTCATTGGCTGGAATCGGATCGCTCTCGGCATTCACTAAGATGAACGTCTGCGCTTACGGAACCGCAGGCGGCGGTTTCGTATTGCCAACGGTTTTCCGAAGAGATCAACCTTCTAGTAGATGGCTTCTATAGTTCTCAGTTTCCTTGCTGGTCAATCGGGCTTATTTTATATTCCATCGGTTAGAAAAACTTAAAGATGAGACGTTAAGATGAGTGCCACGCTTTCATATTTTGTGGAACGGGTGTACTTATTTCAGCATCCGAATTCGGGAAGGGAAGATAGATGAAGTTTTTCAAGAAGAGATGGTCGACGGCTGCCGCCGTATTCCTGGTGGTTGTCGGAGTTTTGATCGGCACTCAGATACAGAACGTCTTCAGCGGCGACAACATTTATGAGCAACTTGAGAAATTCAAGGATGTACTCAGCCTCGCTGACAAATATTATGTGGACAACGTAGACACACAAAAGCTGGTCGATGCTGCGATTAAGGGGATGCTCGGGCAGCTGGATCCGCATTCTGTCTACATCCCGGCGAAAGAGGTTAGACAAATATCCGAAGACTTCCAGGGGTCCTTTGACGGAATTGGAATAGAGTATGATGTGGTAAACGATACCTTGCTCGTTGTAACCCCTATCGCAGGCGGGCCGAGCCAACTCGTGGGAATAGAGGCTGGTGATAAGATCATCGCGATAGATGGCAAATCAGCTATCGGGATTACACGGGAGGAAGTGATGCACAAGCTCCGCGGCCCGAAAGGAACTAAAGTGACCGTTACGGTCGTACGTGCAGGCGTCGCTAAACCTTTGGATTTTGAAATCACGCGTGATAAAATTCCTCTTTACTCGGTTACTGCCGCTTTCATGGTCAACAATGAGGTGGGGTACATTTACGTGAACAGGTTTGCCTCCACGACGAGCAGCGAGCTCGCCAATGCCCTTGCAAAATTGAAATCCGAGGGGATGAAGGAGCTGATACTTGACCTGAGAGAGAATCCCGGCGGACTCCTGGATCAAGCGGTTGCAGTTGCGAGCGACTTCATTCCTGCAGGTAAGACAATAGTGTATACCAAAGGGAGAATCGCGGAGGCGAATGAAACTCTCGCTTCGAATGGCGGAAACTATACCAGGGTGCCCTTGATATTGCTGGTTGATGGTGGTACAGCGTCCGCAGCCGAAATTGTCTCGGGGGCAGTTCAGGATCTCGATAGAGGTTTGATCGTCGGAGAGACTACCTTCGGAAAGGGACTTGTTCAACGGCAATTTTCGCTGGACGATGGTTCTGCCGTCAGGATAACTATTGCCCGATATTACACTCCGAGCGGACGGTGTATCCAGCGCCCCTACGGAAAGGAATCGAACTGGACGAATTATTTTCTCGGAGCTGAACGAATCGATAGCAGCGAAAAATCAGGAGCTAACCTGACCCACACTATGGAAAGCGATTCCGGACGACCAGTTTTCAGAACTGCCTCCGGCCGAAAAGTCTACGGAGGCGGGGGAATAACTCCGGATTATATCGTGAAGATGGCGGACATCCCCTCGTTCATCTATCAGTTCCAGATGAAGCGCATGTTCATTCAATATGTGGACGACCATTTCAGCCGGTATCAGAAGGAATACAGAGAGAAATATGAGACGGCAGAAAAATTCGATGAAGATTATCACATAAGCAACCAGGTCCTGGATGCTGTATATGCTCAGGCAACGAAAGCAGGGATAAAAGTTGCGAGAACCGACTATGACAAGAATGTGAAATACGTAGCGACTCTGCTAAAGGCCCAGATTGCCCGAAACGTCTGGGGAGATAATGGATGGTACAGAGTCATTCTTGAGGTTGATAACCAGTTTCAGAAAGCGCTGACTCTGTTTCCAGAGGCGAAAGAAATTGCAGGCCTCAGTTCAACTAACCGCCGTTGAGGAGTAATCTGAAGGCGTCGCGAACTTTGATGGTTAGCTGTACGTTTCGGAGGAACGGGAGGGCATATCGACAAATGTCCTACAGGTAACGTGAAGCGTCGGCAGTTGCGCCCTGCCGGTTTTTCGGAAATGATCGACAACAAGAGGTCCGTGGGATGCAGCCGAGATGTACTTTTGCTCTGGTCGGGTGGCTGGCGGTCAACCACTTCTCTTTTTTACTTATCCGACTACAAGTGCAAGCAATAGCTGAGAATTCAAAATGAAATTTGATAAGAAAAGAATTTTGAAGAAGTTTTCGTACACCACTTTGATTGTGCTCGGAGCCTTGATGACTTCGGCGTACGTGCTCAGGTCCGTTTACGCGATCTCGCTTTTCGAAGGGATGCAGAAGATGGCCGGAACAGCCGGTTGGAAGGAAACCGATTCCGATTCAGTGGTACAGGTGGGGGAAGGTATGACGTTCGAAGCGAGTTACCTGTTCTTCAAAATCGGCGCGGTGAACTTCAAGGTCTTGGGCAAGACTACCTACGATGGATGCGTAGCGTACCGTCTGCAATCGTACATCGAATCTTACAGCGGAGTGCCGTTTGTTAATCTGCACGCCACTTATGATACTTATGCAGATTCGTCGACGTTGATGTGCCTCTCGACTTCGAACACCGTCAAGGATGGGAACAGTTGGTTTTTTACGAAGACGCAGTTCGATTTTGCGAAGAAGGTAGTCAACTGGACCCAGGCAAAGGACGGCAAACAGATAAGTGCAATCACCATTCCGTTTCACAGGAATTATACGGACGGTGTCAGTTTCTTCTATTACCTGAGGAGGGCTTGCCGCTTAGCCGGCGGAAAGCGAACTAGTCTAAATATTCCCATCATAGTGGATACTACCCGCTCGTCGGTAGACTTGACTATCGACGAAAAGACGGAGCCTTGCCGGGTGGAAGCGTTCAAGTACCCGATCGAATCAAATCGCGTGTCGGGTCATATAAACTTCACCGGGTTCTTCGGAGTGACGGGCAACTTCGTCGGATGGATAAGCGCGGATCCGGGCGAGGTGCCGCTCAAGGCTGATGTGAATGTGATCCTCGGAAGCGTTGTCGTTAAGTTGAAGAGCATTGACAAGACCGGATGGTACCCGCCAAGGGCGACCGGGGGATGATTATCGGGTATCTCGGGAAGATCCCGCGTCTCGAATCGGGCGTTTTTGTGGCGGAAGGTGCAACCCTTATCGGAGATATTGTTGTTGGGAAAGATTCGAGCATTTGGTTCAATGCCGTTGTTCGCGCGGATGTCAATTCTGTGAGAATAGGGGACCGTACTAACGTGCAAGACAATGCTGTGATACACGTTACGCGTAATAAATGGTCGACTTTTGTAGCTTCTAATGTAACTATAGGACATGGTGCGATAGTCCATGGTTGTGTGATTGAAGATGCATGTCTCATCGGAATGGGATCTATACTTCTCGACGGTTCAAGAATAGGAGAGAACAGCATCGTTGCTGCTGGCTCCGTCGTCAGGGAAGGGATGATTGTCCCGTCGCGCTCGCTCGTGGCAGGTGTCCCCGGTAGAATTGTCAGAAATTTGTCAGACGTTGAAGTTGAAAAGATTAGAGAATCAGCCCAACATTATGTCGATTATATCTCCGCTTACAGAAGGAATCTACCTGTTTGACAGGACAGGATGGCATCTCCTCGGATGCCCAATAGGTTGCGAGGTAATCCTGTGCAGATAAAGTTCTGGGGAGTTCGCGGTTCGATCGCTACTCCGGGTGACGCGACGAAGAAGTACGGCGGAAATACGGCTTGTACTGAACTGACTCTTGACGACGGCAATCTAATTATCCTTGATGCCGGTACCGGTATCCGTACCCTCGGAGAGGAACTTATAGAGCGAGGCGGCAAGGTGTCTGCGTATATTCTTATCACTCATCCGCATTGGGACCACATCCAGGGATTTCCTTTCTTCCGGCCAGCCTTCATGGAAGGGAATTTTCTGACGATTGCCGGGCCAGAGGCGAAGGGCTTGAAACTCAAGGATCTGATTGCCGGACAGATGGACAAGGTCTACTTTCCTGTAAGACTTTCCGAGCTTGAGGCGGAGATAAGTTTCGTTCCGACGACTCAGCGTAGATTCA
>JAKASW010000220.1 GCA_021818875.1 Bacteroidota bacterium | reverse complement strand
TCTGTCCGCGAATCAGCAGAATCGACTTCTCGATCGTTTCAATTGGAATCAACGAAGCGTCAGATTTCATTTTCTTGCCCTCCTGAATTTGTATCAATAATCGATCCTTACTTGAGTATCTCCGACAGTTCGGCGGTCCAGTTGCACGCAGGATAGTTTGCACATCCAGCGAAGAATCCTCGTCGTCCTTTCCTGATCCTGATTCTGCCGGCGTCGACCGGGCATGTCCGGCCGTCCTCTTCCAGGATCGCCTCGATTATCCCTCCGTCTGCGGGAACAGTTACACAGTTGTTGTCTGCACAGTGTGCCACTATCATACCGTTCTTGTCTTTCAGCTCAAGTCTCCCTCCGCAGACTGAGCAGCGTGGATCTACTTTTCTTCCGCCTGTGCCGCTAAGTCTCGAACTCTTTCGCGGAAGCACATAACTGAAGACTTTGACGACGTCCGGTGCCGCTATCCGAATGCTGCCGATGCCGTCTCGATTCAATATGTCGAAAACGTGCAGTATCCTTCCGTCAATTATCCAAAAGAACAGGTCGGCTTTGTCTGAGGTAATCAGGTTTGTGTTCTTCAGTTTTTCCTTGATCAAATCCATTTCGAGTGAGGCGAAGTCTTTTGAGGACTCGACCTCTTTGTTCAGCACATATCGGAAAAACTGGAGCTTCGCCTTGACAGGCTGTACCAGCTTCAGTTCCTCCGTTGAACTTTGAATGTCTTTCAGCAGCCGTACCACGGAGTCGGCATATCCGTGATGAACGGAAACCGCCTGAAAATTCTTTATTGCATAATGGTCCGCCGAGCGACTTTCTGCCTGCACAGGAACAATCGCTTTGTCGCGGCGGAGTTTGTCGAGAACATACCTGAGAAGTGAGTCCTGGCTTGCCCTTGTCGAGAGATATTCGAAGTTCCCGACGAAAAGGAGGCGCTTCCTTGCACGGGTCATCGCAACATTCAGTAGTCGTTCGCCTTCCGAGACATCGTCTTCTTCATCTTTCTGATAAGTTGAAAGGAGCACACCAAGCGGGAGTGGTTTGTCGTCCACGAAGTCGAAGACGATCACATCGCGCTCGTTGCCCTGGAACGTGTGTACAGTCGCGGCCGAAACGACCATGCTGTCGAGTGACATACTATTCAGGAGACCTCGGAGGAACCTCATCTGTGCTCTGTACGGCGTTATGATACCGACCGATTTTGCACCATGCTTCAATGCCTCTACCCCGAGGTCTACGGCCGCGAGGCCGGACAATATGTTAAGCCTGCTGTTTGTCGTTGCCTCCCGGAATGATTGTGAGCCGAGTCGCGACGTGTCATGAAACTCAACCGGATCTTCTTTTAATTCCGCCGCCTTAATCTCTTCACTTGCCTTAAGTCTGCCCGCATATATTCTGTCGTTGATGAGATCCATTATCGGCAGCTGCATGCGGTACTGAACTTCGAGGACGTTCATTCGTGGATGGGGCTTCGTCATATACCGGTGCAGCTTTGTCTCACGAAAGATATCTGACGACAGGACGTTCAGAACTTTGGTAGACGATTGTGTTATCGGGGGAATCTGCATGAAGTCCCCGAAGATCGCGACGTGCTTCTTCGCGAGTGAGGCAGCAAAAGCGACGTAAGGCAGGTAAAGCATGCTGGCCTCGTCGACGAGTACGGCGTCGAACCTTCTCGAAAAAACCTGGGCAGCTATCGCAGCTTTTGCTGCAGTACATGCCACCAGGTTGGCGTGTTGGACAATTTTGTTTTCCTTCGTGTATGCCTCCTGCCTGAACGCCGTGAGCTCTTCGCGAAGTTTTGACAGCCTCTCGTTCTTCGGTTTCCGTTTCGACTTCGGCTCCCTCATGCGTGCCATAATGGTCCGTACGTCGGATTCGATCTGGTCTATGGTTGCATAAAGACCCGGGTTCTTGTCCTTCGAGACATATTGGGGCGCCGACCACGGAAATTCGTCAAGCTCCGGCAGGCGAGGAATTCCGAACCTTATGAATTTCCCTGCGAAGTATTCATTCTCTTCTTTCAGGTAACCGAGAGTCTTGTACATAGCGACATCCACCGCGATGTTTGTATTCGACAGGATCAAAGCCTTCTCACCAAGCGAGACCAGGTTGGCAGCGGCGTAAGCGAGTGTTTGAGTTTTTCCCGTTCCGGGCGGACCCCAAATGAATGAAATGTTCTTTTTCAAAACAGATCTGGCGGCAGAAACCTGGAACTCATTCAGGTTTCCTGCATCAAGAGATAAGTCCTGGTCAAATTCTCTGTCGTCATCTTCGTTGAAAAGCGCTTCGAGGTTTTCCGTGTCTTTATCTTCGATGGATTCAAGCCTGTCGGCAAGTTGTTCGAGAAGAAAAAAAGGTGCTGTCCTCAGGAGTGCACGGTCAACGCTGTCACCGATGTGGATTTTCAGAAGAAGAACGATTCGATCGCCCTCGGCAGAGACAACCGTCCCCTGGGTAATATCGCCATCAACTTCGATCTCGACCGGGACATCCTCGACGATCCGTATTTCATCGTCGAGTCTGAACTCGTAAAGAAAATCGGTCTCTGCATTCCCGAGGAATCTACCAGATGAAAGGGAGTAATTCCGTGACGAGTAATTTCTGAGTGCCTCGATCTCGTTTTGAAGCGCGGTAACGTAGACCGACAGTCGCTTTTGGAGTTCAGAGTGATTTTCAGAGATAGGCATCGGCTTGTTCCATTCTACTGAAAAGCTAACGTTGTGACGAATAAAATGAAACCATTTCGGTGTGGATTATACACCAGGTGACCAACATTCAAAATGATCTCCCCCAAGTTCATTACCGCTGCGGGCTATGTTGACGAAGCGTACGCACGATGGGTATGTTTGCTTTATACAACTTTGGGAAAGGAAGGAACGTATGAAACCTGCGGTCAGAACGACATCGATACGACTCGACGCCAGGCTCGCGGACAAAGCGGCGAAGGCGCTTGGCGTCAAAAGTCGAACCGAAGCTGTGCATCTGGCGTTGGAGGAAATCGTCGCTCTCGGAAGGTTTAAGGAGTTGAGGCAAGATTCGGTGGCAGACTGAAGTTCGAGCGTTATGACAAGTAGTGTGGTTGTGTTCGACACTTCAGTACCGATCGACCAACTCAGGACGAACAGGCATGCGGAGCGATTTCGGGAGTTGCACGGTATTGTCAGAAACTCGGCGGTGGTGTTATCTGGGCTGGCTGGTGGCGCCGATGAAGAATCCGAGAAGAGATTTGTCCCGGAACTGGCAGATAATTACGCAGCCCTTGCGCCTACAACGAGTGACTGGCTCGAAGCTGGGACAATGTTGTCGAAAATTCGAAAGGACAAAGGATTCTTGGCAGACAAGCTGAGGGACTTGCATTTTGATGCTTTGATCGCCTTGACTGCAAGAAGATACGGCGCCACGGTGATCACAACTAACCGGTCCGATTTTGAACTGCTCAAACTATACAAGGGCTTCAAATTGGAAGCGTGGTAACATGATCTCTCCCGTAACCAACACAGGTTTTTGTGTAGTGCATGTGTAACCCTATCACCTCATCCTCTTCGCAACCACCAGCGGCTTCTTGAAAACCGAAAGACCATTTCCATTCGGTCCGCTTATTTCAACCAGCAGGACATACAAACCGAACTTCACAATTTTTCCCGAACCGTCCCTTCCATCCCAAACCAGCTTGCCGGTCGATGACATGACCGCGTTGTCTACAGGCGTTGCAATCAGTCGTCCGATTGAGTCAAAAATCCTGACACGTACTTTAACCGACGAACCCGGGAAGGAATAGTCAATGAATGTGAAGTCGTCTACCCCGTCGCCGTCCGGCGAAAACGGGTTTGGAGAGACAGATATCGATCCGGGATTGCCTGCGTCCCCGCCGGCGACATAGATGCTATTCTTTCCACCGGGCGTCCCGCCGAGCTGCGATACGGAGGTCGACCAGCTTGACTTATCGTTCGAAAGCAGCGACGGATTTATTCGTTCGAGCGACCTGCCGGTCGTGTTGCCGATGTCGGCGTTGTGCCATGATGGCAGGTAGTACACGCTGTCTACTACGGTGCCCGCAGGGTCCGTCACCACGATGCAATCACCATCGTTCTTCAATGCGAGCGTGCTGACTATGTGAACCATGTCTGTGTCGGGAACAAATGTCAGGATGGAAGAATCGCCGGCGACGACAAAGTAAGCGTCGGGCGATAGAAGTAGTGGAGTGGTGGAGTAATGGAAAGATTTATGCTGTGAGGTTCCTGTGTGGAATGTCCAGCCTGAGAGGTCTATCGGATTTTGTGAGGCGTTGAATACTTCAAAGTAGTCACCCGTCGAACTCTTGGTGAACATGATCTCATTAATCACAATCGAACCTGCGCCATATCTCACGCTCAGCTCAGTTGAAAGGGTGTCGTTGCGAGAGCTCTGGTCCTGTGGCTGAAAGATCTTCGCGACGATCCTGTACGAGCCCGGCGTTGAGGGATCGAAGTTAAACTCTATAAGTGCGCTGTCGGCGCTTGCCAGATTTTCACTAATTGTTCTTTTCTCGGAGAAAGCGCTCTTCCCGTCCACTTTGCTGAAAATCTCCACAGAAACCTCAAAATTTGCAACTGGATTGCGACCAGAGTTTTGGACTACAACGCGAATCGTTCCGCTTTCATTCGGCTTCATTGCCGTCGGGCAATCGATTCTGTACAGACAAACGTCGTAAGGGAGCCTCGCAGTGCTATTTATAGAGCCGGGCGTCGCGCCTGTCGAGTCGACAGATTCGCACCAGTTAGTTGAATCGCTTCCGGATAGACAATCGATTCTTTCGAGAGACTTTCCGTGTGCACCTCCGTAAGATGGTACATAGCTGACCGAGTCGATTAGATTTCCGAGATTGTCTGAGAGCGTTATCCAGTCGCCGCTGTTGCTCAGTGATGGCGGAGACTGGTACACCTGGTTCGCGACGGGATAATGGAGCCGCGACACCGATGAGTCTTTGCACATGACAGCATAGCCTTCAGGGGCGATGATCGAACCCGTCATGATGCTCTTAGACCCGCCGTGAGTTTCGATCTTGAAGTCTGAAAGGTCAATGATCGTGTCGGTTGTATTATAGAGTTCCAGCCATTCCTGCTCCGGGGAAACAGGTGCGTACATTATTTCGTTAACGACAATCGATCCCGGAGGAAGCCCAACGCTAAAAGTGAGAGTCTTTGTGTTATTGGATTTGAGCTGATCTTCGGGGTAATCGACGAAAACCCCGAAATGGTGAACACCGGCGCAAAGCCTCTCCACCTGGAAATCGGCAAACGCGGAGTCTCCGGGTAAGATCGGTGGGATTGGGAGCGAGCTTATCTGTTCTTGGGTTTCAAACATACCATTTTCGTCAGAGTCATTGAAAAGTTTAGCGGCGGCTGGCCCTGATATTTTCAGCCCGGTATTTATGATCGGAGCATGTAGTGTTGCTGTGCCGCCGGATTCCAGTTGAGCCGGTGAGTAACTTATTGTACCAATTGCCAGGTCGAAATCGCCTGGAGTCACGCTGTTGATCCTACCAGGAGTAGATCCGGATGAATCCGTGCACGTCTCCCAATTCTGTGGGTCGCTTGACTCGCCTGCCGGCAGTATTCTCTCGAGTGACTTGCCGCCGGTGTTTCCGCCCCACGATGGCGAGTACTCCACGCTGTCTATCAGGGTACCGGTTGCATCATGGATCACCACGTCGTCACCCGTGTCGTTAAGCGAAGGTATTTTTGAGATCAACACATTGGCGGTCGATGTCGGATGGAATGTGAAGAAACTCGAGTCGTGCGCAACGAGAGCAAAGCCGTTTACCTGGAGGAGAAAATCTGAAGATGAGATGACCGCTTTCGTCCCCGAGTTGTCTCCCACGGTGAAACCGAAAAGGTTGATTACATACGGCGATGCGTTGTATAACTCAACCCATTCCGGCTCTCCTTTTCCGGGATGATACATTACCTCGTTGATTACAAGGGACTTTGGCTGGTAGGATGTCTGAATGCGGGTCCACATGGAATCATTTGCCGGGTTCTCGTCTGAGGTGAAATCGATCACAACGCAAGCTTCGGTCGCGTAACTATCGGGTAGATTTACTTGAGTGACAACCGCAATCGAATCACCGGAGACCAGGCCAGCAATGTTGGCTATCGATGAGACGATCTCATCCGGTTGGCAAAGTCCATCACCGTCTAAATCCACAGATATTTTCAAACCGAATGGAGACGTGGAATGGACGCCGCGATTCACGACCATTACATTGAAAGTCACCACTGAATTTGAAAGAGACATACTTGCCAAAAAGGATTTGATCGCGAGATCATAGTCAAACGCGGCAATCGAATTCGGCCGCCCTGGAGTGCTCCCTGCTGTGTCTGAAGAAGTCCCCCATGTCGATGACAGGAACGGTGAAAGTTCAGTGGAGACACGTTCGAGCGATTTACCGTTCCCGCCGCCCCATGATGGGTGATAGAACACCGAATCGACTAAAGCATCTGTCGAATCGTGGATTGAGATTGTGTCCCCCGCGTTGTTGAAGAAGCTTGTCGGTAAGTCCGGACAAACAAGAATTTCAGATCGGTTTATCGAATGGAAAGAAAGTATAGTGTCGGACTTTGTCAGAACTGCGAACGAGTCGGGAAGGACAAGGAAATCGGAGTCGGTCATGGTGTACCATCTTTCAATATGATTCCGTATTTTCCATCCTTTGAGGTCCACGGCATTCTCTGATGTATTGTAAAACTCGATCCACTCTGGCTCTCCGCCTTTCGGACCGTACATTATCTCGTTGATCCTGGTACTCTGGGCGGAAATAACTTTGGTTGTGGCGATGAGTAAGACGGGAATAATCCAGTTTTTCACTACGGCCTCCCTCGTAATGTAACTCCATAAAAATATAATGGAACGCTTGACATTAACAAAGTGGCACAGCATATTAAGGGTGCTACTTGGCTGTAAAACGGAAGGTTCACCTTAGGCAAGTTTCGGAGCGTCGTGCAAGTCTCGGTACAACC
>JAKASW010000219.1 GCA_021818875.1 Bacteroidota bacterium | reverse complement strand
GTGTGTCCGTCTTTTTGCAAACCTTCTGGCGGGAGATATTGCAATCTATTCGTTTATCGGATTGATATTCATTTTCGGAACCGTGCTGGTCGCCCCGCTCGCAATTGGTTTTGCATTGTTCATAGAGATTCTGGAAGTACTCGTAGCGTTTATTCAAGCGTACATATTCACCATCCTGACGGCATTGTTTGTCGGGATGGCAATTCATCAGGAACATTAAAGGAAAGAATAACAAGGAAAGAATAACAGGAGGTTTCAATTATGAATCCAGGTACATTTCATTTAGGTTTGATTCATCTGGCCGCGGGTGTTGCGGCAGGTATGGCCGTGATCGGCGGAGGCCTGGGTATAGGAAAGCTGGCAGCGTCGGCGCTAGAAGCAAGTGGTCGGCAGCCAGAAGCCCAGAGTGACATCAGAACTACGATGATTATCGCTGCCGCTCTGATAGAAGGCGTAACACTTTTCGCCGAGGTCATTGCAATTATCATGGCCTTGAGGCCGTAACAGGAAAGTTCGTCGCAGAGAGAATTCGACGCAATTCTCTCAAGCACCTTGAACTGAACAGGAGATAATTATGCTCGTGCACCTGGATCCAGGAGTAATAATCTGGACAGCGCTGACATTTGGATTGTTATTGCTGGTACTTGCAAAGACGGCATGGAAACCAATACTGAAAGCTCTCGATACGAGGGAGGATTCGATACGTCAGTCTATTGAACGTGCTGAGGAAGCCAAGCATGAGGCCGAAAGGCTCCTCGCGGAGAATAGGAAAGGTATCGCTGAAGCTGAAGGCCGGGCTCAAGAGCTTATCAGGGAAGCGAGAGAGATGGCAGAGAAGGTAAGGGCCGAAGCGATGTCGAAGGCACAGGCAGATGCCAATCGACTCCTCGATAGAGCCCGCAGCGAAATCGAGCAGGACAAGCAACAGGCACTTGAACAGCTTCATGGTGTCGTTGCCGAACTTGCAGTTGATGCCGCAGGGAAGATTTTGAAGGAGTCGATCGATATGGCACGACAGAGGAAGTTGGTCGAAGGCTTTCTCGATACGATGGAGAAGAACTGAGTAAACCATGAAGGGTGCCACCGCCGCAAGAAGGTATGCCCGCGCTCTCCTCGGGCTCGCCTCTGAAACGGAAAGAGTCGATGAGGTCGCAGCCGATATGAGAATGATCCGTTCATCCGTCGAGGGATCTCAAGATCTGAAACTCTTTTTCCGCAGTCCGATAATTGACCACTTCAAGAAAAGGGATGTCGTCCGCGCAATCTTCAAGAAAAGAGTCAGCGACTTTACATTCAAGTTTCTCATCCTTCTTGTCGACAAAGGCAGAGAAAGCTTGACATATCAGATTGCCGTGGAATTCGGTGCACTTCTGGATGACATGTTGGGCATCGTCCATGCGGAACTCAGATCCCCGTTTGAACTAGGTGAGAAGAACTCATCAAAGATCAAAGCGAAACTTGAAGAGATGACGAACAAGAAAGTAAGGATTTCTTTTTCATTGGACAAGAGTCTTGTCGGAGGATTTCTTGCGCAGATCGGAGACACCGTATATGACGGCAGCGTGCGCCGCCAATTGGAACTACTTAAAGAACAACTTTCAAACAACTCATTATCAAGGTTTGATTGAGAAAGAAAGATCATTTTCTTAAGCGGAAGAGGATATTATGCCAGAAGTGAGACCTGACGAAATTACAGCGATCCTGCGAAAACAGATCTCCGGGTTTGAACGTGAAGCCGATATCTACGATGTCGGTACCGTCCTGCAGGTTGGGGACGGAATAGCCCGCGTGTACGGGCTGCAGCAAGTCATGGCAAGCGAGCTTGTCGAGTTTCCCAACGGTGTTTTCGGGATGGCGCTCAATCTCGAGGAGGATAACGTAGGTTGCATCCTCTTTGGCAACGACACTCTTGTGAAGGAAGGCGACCAGGTTCGCCGGACCGGAAAAGTTATGTCGATGGCGGTAGGCGAAGCGATGCTTGGTCGAGTCATCAATCCTCTCGGACAGCCGATCGACGGCAAAGGTGCCATCGAAACGACGAAGACCCTGCCGGTAGAGCGAAAGGCGCTCGGGGTGATTTCAAGACTCCCGGTCAAGGAGCCGCTTAATACAGGTTTGAAGGCTATCGATTCGATGATCCCGATCGGGCGCGGACAGCGAGAGCTAATCATCGGTGATAGGCAAACGGGGAAAACTGCAATCGCAGTCGATACTATCCTCAATCAAAAGCACACTCATTCAGAACAGGCGAAGAAGAGGGGAATCAAACCTGTCTACTGTATTTATGTTGCCATCGGCCAGAAGGCATCTACCGTGGCACAGGTGGTTGCGAAACTGGAGGAAGAAGGTGCTATGGATTACACAACCGTGGTTTCTGCGACGGCCGGTTCGCCTTCCCCTATGCAATTCATTTCACCTTACTCCGGCTGCACGCTCGGTGAATATTTCCGTGACAGCGGCAGAGATGCCCTGGTCATCTACGACGATCTTTCAAAGCATGCTTGGGCATACAGGCAGGTGTCCTTGTTGCTGCGCAGACCGCCGGGAAGGGAAGCCTATCCGGGCGATGTATTTTATCTGCACAGTCGCTTGTTGGAACGCGCGTCAAAGTTGAGCGAAGAAGCCGGCGGCGGCAGTCTGACGGCACTTCCCATAATTGAGACTCAGGCAAGCGACGTTTCGGCTTACATCCCGACAAATGTCATTTCGATTACCGACGGCCAGATCTATCTTGAACCGGGTCTCTTCAACTCCGGTGTCAGGCCGGCAATCAACGTCGGTATCTCCGTATCTCGTGTCGGAGGAAACGCGCAGACAAAAGCCATGCGGCGAGTAGCAGGCAGGCTCCGTCTCGACCTGGCACAATTCAGAGCGCTTGAGGCTTTTGTAAAGTTCGGCTCTGACTTGGACAAGGTTACGCAGGCTCAGATCAACAGAGGGCAACGACTTGTTGAACTATTGAAACAAAAGCAGTACTTGCCTATGCCGGTCGAGAAACAGGTGGTTCTGATTTTTTCAGGGACGAACGGGTACCTGGATGAACTTCCGGTGGAGTCCATCGAAAGATTCGAAAGTGAGTTCCTCGACATGATGGAGATTAAGCACGCCGACCTCCTGCAAATGATCGCGGAAACGCGGGCGATCAACGAGGAAACAGAGAAGAAGCTGCACCGGGCGACAAAGGAGTTTGTGGCCCAGTATAAGCAATCCGTGAAAGGGAAATGATTGGCGACGCTTCGTGAGATAAGACGCCGGATATCCGGAGTCCGGAGCACCGAGAAGATAACGAAGGCCATGAAGATGGTCGCGGCGGCGAAGCTCAGGCGAGCGCAATCCGCAGTCGTCTCGGCCCGGCCATATTCCCGGAAACTCAGCCAGCTTATTGAGCATCTCGCAGCCCGAACTGATCTAGACGAGAATCCACTTATGTCGACGAAAGACGTCAGGAAGGTTGCAATCATTGTCGTTACCGCCGACCGCGGTTTTTGCGGGGCATTCAATTCGAATGTCATCCGCGCCACAAGGGAACACATCGGCTCGATCTTTGATGATACTGAAGCTGCCTCGAATAACGTGGCTCTTTTCACGGTAGGAAAGAAAGGCCACGATTTCTTTTCGAAGAGGAGGTACGAAATCGCCGGAGACTATTCCGGCATATTCCATTCACTCGACTTTTCTGCGGCGCGTCAGCTTACATCGGAAGTCGTGAAAGGCTTTGTCGGAGGTGAATACGGCCGGGTGGATATAATCTACAATGAATTCAAGAACATCATTCAGCAGCGACTGGTGGTCGAGCCATTGCTGCCGGTCCCTAAGGAAGCCCTTTCCAACCGGAAGAAGCCATCCGAGATCAACTATATCTACGAACCAGACAGCAAGACAATTCTTGATGCCCTGATGCCGAGGCATCTGGAATTCCAGATTTGGCGAAGCCTCCTTGAAAGCAACGCGGCGGGTGAGGGTGCAAGAATGGCCGCCATGGATAATGCGAGTGAGAACGCTTCGGAATTGATTTCCAGTCTTTCACTTGAGTATAACAAGGCCCGGCAGGCCGCGATCACGAAGGAACTGTTGGAGGTCGTTTCTGGAGCCGAAGCCCTCAAGGCCGCAGGCTAGACCGGGAAGCGACGGAGTCGGAGCCGTGTTTTAAATAAATTCCACGGCTCCATCGAAAAAATCTATCTGTGGATTGGGAGCTTACGGTAGGAGAATTCCCGCGGCAACAACTGTTGTCCAGATGCCCCGCTTGTCACCCTCTGCTGACTGTGTTATGTTGAACGTCCTCACTATCTTGCCGCTCATTTTGTACACTTTTTCACGCTCATCCCAATCGGCATCCGGATTGAAATCGATTCCAAGCGTCGTCGCCAGCATGGTCGCGGCAAGGTCCTCCGCGTACTCGCCGGCTTTTTCGTCCGTTTCTCCAAAAGGGTGGTGTTCGGAGAGATAACCGTACTGGGAGGAGTCATTCGGAGTTGCCACCCCGATCGATGCTGCTACTAATCTATTTGGCTCGTTGGTGGAGTTCCGTGCCATGACGCAAAAAGTAATCTGGCCTGCCTGCAAGAGCTTCATGCCTTCGTCGATCGGTATTCGTTTGCACCCCGCCGGGTAAATGCTTGAGACGGTTACAAGATTGCACTTCTCAATCTTTGCGTCGCGAAGCGCGAGCTCGAAGGACTGCAGATAGTCCCTGTGCCTGCCTACCCCTTTGGTAAAGAATATTCTAGTCGGTACATACAATTTCACATCTCCTTGTTTCGGCAGGCGACCGTCGCCCGCTTTGCGTTTATTTGATATAGGTGACGGTCACCTTATTGAGATTGTGGGAAGGTAAGCTCGTAGAATTTCCGCTTCCCGACCTTAAGGACGAACGAATTTTTCCGTGGGTCGGACATCCATGGCGTACTCATCGGATCAATTTCTCTAACTCCATCGATCGAGACACCGCCCTGCTTTATCAGCCTCGTTGCTTCACTGGATGAAGGCGCTGCCCCTATGTTTACCAGTGTACGAAAAAGCGGTACATCGCGGTCACCGGCTCCACGATTTATCGTGGTTTTTTCCTCGGGAGTCTCCTTCCTTACAAACACTCTGTCAAAGTTTTCTTCGGCCCGGACAGGGGCGTCAGCACCATGGTACAAGGCGACGATCTCTCTTGCGAGTCTTCTTTTCAGATCTCTTGGGTTGACTTCCTTTGATTCCAGTTGTCTCTTCAACAGGCGTAGCTCGACTTCCGGAAGATCAGTGGTCAGTACGAAATAATCATATATGAGATTGTCGGGTATCGAAAGCGTCTTCCCGTACATTTCATCGGGATTGTCCGTTATCGCAATATAGTTGCCGATCGACTTCGACATTTTCTCAACGCCATCTGTGCCGACGAGCAGCGGCATAGTGAGGATAACCTGAGGATCGACTCCATACTCTCTCTGGATATCTCTTCCGACGAGAAGGTTGAATTTCTGGTCAGTTCCTCCCAATTCCACGTCTGCTTTGATCGCCACCGAGTCCATCGCCTGCGCAAGGGGGTAAAGGAACTCGTGAACGCTTATCGGCTCCCCTGCACGGTAACGTTTCTCAAAGTCGTCTCTTTCCAGCATCCTGGCTACCGTGTACTTGCTCGCAAGCTTGATCACTTCCTCGAAGTTCATTTTGCCCAACCATTGCGAGTTGTAGAGTATATTGAGATTCTTCGATGAGAGTATCTTCGAAGCTTGTTGGAAGTAAGTCTCGCCGTTCAGACGGGTTTCCTGAAGAGTCATCGGGGGACGGGCTTTATTCCTTCCGGAAGGATCGCCGATCATCCCGGTGAAATCTCCCACTATAAGGGTAGCGGTGTGACCGAGATCCTGGAATTGACGAAGCTTGCGAAGTACTACCGCGTGGCCCAGATGCAAATCGGGCCTGCTGGGATCGCAACCGAGTTTGATATTGAGCGGGAGATTTTTCTTCCTCGACCCCTCAATCTTCTCGGCAAGTTCTTCTTCTGGGATTATTTCTGCGGCGCCGCGCTTGATAAGGTCTAGTTGTTCATTGAGTGGGGCAAACAACCCTAACTATCGCTCTCCTTTAATTGTCGGTCGTCCGCGTGCTTGGAAATGCTAGATTGGCGGGTGGCATCCGGTCCTTTACGCATCGGCGCCGGCGTCATGCCGCCGCATCTCTCGTTCATGATCGCGCTGCCTGATCGTCTCACGTTTATCGAAAGAGTGCTTTCCTTTGGCTACGGCGAGCTCGACCTTTGCAAGACCATGCTTCCAGTACAGCCTGACAGGAACAAGGGACAAACCTTTCTGTTTTATCTTCCCGATAAGCTTGCGGATCTCTCTCCTATGCAGGAGAAGTTTCCGGCTGCGCTTGGGATTATGATTAAATGCGCCCGCATTCTGATATGCTGCCACGTGCATGTTATGCAGCCATACCTCGCCTTCTTTTACCGACGCAAAACAATCGGAGATGTCAACTTTGCCCTGCCTGACGGATTTTACTTCGCTCCCCTTCAAGACTATCCCAGCTTCAGTAGTCTCGATAATCTGATATTCGAAACGGGCACGCCTATTCTGCGCTACCGTTTTCTCTTCTGGCTCCATTTGCGTTTTCCATTTTTGTTAAGCGCTATCGGGGTGATCACCCATGGCCGTCCGCCCGATTTCCTAATCCTGCCCGAACGCACCTTAAAATGCGAAACTTCACCTTTCAAAGTCAAGATGGATGGCGATATTTTTTTCGGGCCTGGGATCAAATGTGCTCTGAGGCTCCGGTTCAATATCCAATGGACTCTCCGAGGGGAACAATGAGGGAACGGGATTTTGGAATACCTTGATAAAAAATGGGATTGATTGAGGAGTGGAGAGATCGGTTGGCAACAGAGCACAAGCTTCCGCGATAGGCCAAAGCGTCGTGTTGAGGCATGAATCCTCTAATCCATGAATCCATTTTTCCATCACTCCACCATTGTTATATGTGATATGCCACCGAGTCATTCCAATATTCCATCCAGTTTGATATATTTAATGAAAAATCTTA
>JAKASW010000218.1 GCA_021818875.1 Bacteroidota bacterium | reverse complement strand
TCTCCCTTCAGGAATTGTCGTTCAATGCCAGGATGAAAGGAGTCAGTATAAGAACAGACAGAAGGCGATGAAGATCTTGCGAGCCCGGTTGTTTGATATGATGGTACAGCAGAGGGATTCTGAGATTGCCGCAAAGAGAAAGATCATGGTGCGGAGCGGGGACCGCAGCGACAAGATAAGAACCTACAATTTCCCGCAGAACAGGGTCACCGATCACAGAATAAACTATACGCTTTACGATTTGAAGTCTGTAATGGATGGAAACATTGATGAACTTGTCAATCAATTGAAGCTTGCGGAACGAGGTCAGCAGCTCGAAGCACCTCAGAAGTAACAGGTTGTCGATTTGAAGTTATTTGGTGCAGCGGGGGCGGCAGGATTGTTTCTTTCGGTCGCGTTCGGAGCTTTTGCTGCTCACGCGCTTAAAGGTCAGTTGTCCTCCGAGATGCTCGGCGTTTTTGACGTTGGCGTCAGGTATCAGGTGTATCATTCACTGGCTTTGTTGGCTGTGGCAGTACTGGTGCACAAGAATAAATTTTTCAAATACGCGGGAATATTTTACATTGCTGGCATTATTTTATTCTGTTTCAGTTTGTATGTTCTTTCGCTTACAGACATGCGCTGGGTCGCTTTCCTGACCCCCGTTGGTGGGCTGAGTCTTCTTGCGGGACATCTCACGCTTCTGATTGGTTTCTTGAGAATGTAGTTCTGCCTGCGCTCGTTCCCCGATCTCAGCTTAACTTCACGGATATCGCCTCTGATTGCCACTTTTCTAAACCGAGGAGGAATCTATGATCAAGACAATATTACTTTCGTTCGTATGTGCCGCATCTCTTTCGCTTCCCGTGAAGACGTATGCATCTGCTATGGCCAGTCCCGATTCGAGCAAAACGGCTATTGTCCCGCCAGTAAGAAAAGACACGGTCAATATTTGGATACCTACCATGGTGACCGGACTGAACCTGAGCCAAATTGCCTTTAGTAATTGGACTCAAGGAGGATCCAATTCTCTCGCATGGACAGCCAACGCAAATCTCGGATATGACTATAAGGGTACGACTTGGGGATTAGTGAACCATTTGCAAGCCTCATACGGCCGGACAAAACTTGGCGGGCAGAATTCAATCTTGACCGACAACAATTTGATGCTGACGAATGTGCTTACCTATGACATCGGCTGGCCAACGAACCCGTTTTTCAGCAACACAATAATAACAGCGATCACAACCGGATATTCATATAGTCAGACCCCCGCCATTGCGGTAGCTGATTTCTTTGACCCCGGCTATGTGACACAGAGTCTCGGTTTGAGCTACTCCGAACTGAAGAATTTTTCAACTCGTCTTGGCATAGCAGCGCAAGAGGTTTTCGCCAACCGATTTCGAACGTTTGTGAAGAGTCCGACCATCCCAAATACGGTCCAGGGAGGAATACAGTCTGTGAGTCAGGGGGAATTCACAATTGCCGATAATATTCTGGTTACCTCGGGTCTCACGCTTTTCTCGAGGTTCAACAGCTTGGATGTATGGGACGTCAGATGGGATAACCTGATTGTTGCAAAAGTGAATTCATTTATCAATGTCAACTTCACCTATGACCTGGTTTACATGAAAGATCAGTCGCTCAGAACTCAGATGAAAGAAGGATTACAAGTGGGAATAGTCTACACGATGTTTTAGACGTCTGCTAAATATACTTTGTATTTTTTCATTTCGTGCGCTAACTTATGTGGCTTTCTTCGAACAATATTCCTCGGTAGCTCAATCGGCAGAGCAATCGGCTGTTAACCGATGGGTTGCAGGTTCGAGTCCTGCCCGAGGAGCTGTACCATGATATGTTGGAGGCAACTTGATGTGATGAATTTTCTAAATAGCTACGAGTTCGAATCCGGTAATTGGCAGGTAACTTCTTAAGAAGGTTTTTGCTGATTCTTCTCCCGCTGCAACGATCCTATCCACTGAATGGAAATCCGACCAGTCTGCCAGACCTACTTCTGGAGTGAGCACAGCGTCCGCAGCCGTCAGGGCACGTTCATTCAGTCTGTGGTTCGCTATCAGATCCGCTCTTATCAGCACATCGAGGCCAGTCTTTGGCGGTGCGTCGCGAATGATATCCCTTGAGACATCGATTGCAAGGACCGGATTTGACGATAAGCTTTTCGCCGCAGCGACAGGAACGACTTGCAGTACACTTCCATCAATAAGCTGGTCACCGTTGATCTCGACAGGAGTTATTACTCCCGGTATTGACGCGCTCGCCGCTACCGCCCGGATGATAGGGCCATGCTCGATCACTACTTCTTCGCCGGCTGCGAGGCTGACAGCAACAGCCGCAAAGGGAATGTACGTCTCCCGGATATCTTCATCCCTCAGTAGACGCGAGAGGAAATGCACAAGGATGGAATTCTCGATTGCACCCGCGCGCCTTGCAACACGGGAGAAGTAAAGACCGCGCCTTAAGTAATCCGCCAGATGCCTCCTCGGTCTGTGGTTCTCTGGCTGAGAGGTTTCAGGCATCAGGTCCAACCGCAAATCTGTAAAGCAATCTCTGTGGAGCAGCTCTTTCACAAGCCCCTCGACGCGGAAGGAGTCGCGCAGCTGACTGTACATAGCGCCTATAATCGCTCCCATACTGGAGCCGACAATTAGAGAGGGGAACACTCCCTCGTTTTCTAATGCCCTCAAGACACCTATGTGAGCCAGACCACGCGCGCCTCCTCCGCCTAAAGCCAGAGTGAAGGGGGATTCGAAGATATTGCCGGGTTTCATGTAGTTATCCCTCCTGCTCCTCTGAACCTCATGCATGATGGACACGGTCGTTCGATTTCCTATGGTCGCTTCCATCCATCGCAGAGCCGAGCCATCCAAGTAAAATCACCCCGACTGTAAGAATCGATGTCCATGTGATTATCATTGACACGTTCATTTTCTTATCTCCTTTCAAGGAAAATATTGTTACACATTCAGTTCGGATGGAAGACCGCCGTGATAATCCACCGGCGGTCCTCATCTCCGACTGTTTCACGCCAACTTCTCCTGGTGCGATTTGCCGAGGGATGCAAATCCAGCAATTGCGATTATGATTCCGGATATGAGATCGTTGTTCACATAGCCCGTCCCCTCGACCAGCGATGGGATGAATGCCGCCATGATCATCCATACTCCAAATATCACTGCCAGCCACGCCTGCCATGGTTTGTCCTTCAGCATTGTGAGCGAGGTAACCACCGCTACGAAACCGACTATAAGATCGTTCCATAGATTACCGGAGGGACCAAAGTCGAGGAAGGCAGACACTACGAGCCACAATCCCATTATCGCATTCGTCCATGCTTGCCACATATTAAGAACCTCCTTTCGTATTTTCGATTTGTTTGAAATTTTCTGTTCTTTGTTTCACACTAGTATTTAGTTCAATCGATGTGCCAGGATATCGAGATGGAATTCTCGCGGATGGTGGGCTTTTGTGTGGCTCGGCCGCCCGACGTGAGAAATGCGGCTTCACATCACGGGAATGAAATCAATCAACTAACAGTGTTCGAAGAGTAGCAACGTGGGAAATCCGACTTCACGCGATTCCGCTAAAGCTGTCTACAGGGTTATGAATGGGGAAGGGCACACGAGGTCGCGGATTTCGCCAGCCGCCAGGACATTCCGGCAACCCCCAATCAGAATCTTTTCGTTCCAGGGAGGTCAACAAATTAAACGCCGCGTAGGGATCCGTTGAGCGTGACCTACGGAGCAGATGAAGACTCGTTATTGCGGTGGGTCCTATTTGTTTGTCGCCTTCAATAGGCGTCTCATCGTCTCGCCAGCATTGTTCATCATGGCCGTTCGCTTCCATCGTGCTGTTTCATGCCAACATCTCTTCATTCCGCCTGCCCATTGAGGCAAACCCTGTGATCGTGATGATTAGTCCCGAGATGAGATCATTGTATGAATATCCTGCACCGCCGGTCAGTGCAGGGATGAATGCCGCGATTGTCAACCATCCTCCAAACACGGTTGCGAGCCAGCCCTGCCATGGCTTGTCCCGCACAAGCGTCCTCGACGTCACTACGACGACCAGCCCAACGACTAGGTCATCCCATAAATTCATGGCGGGGTGTAGATCTAGAAATGCTGCTACGATGAGCCAGATTCCGAGGATAGCGTTCGTCCAAGATTGCCGCATATCAAAGTTTTCCTATCAGATCTGCTTACTGTCCGCAGTTTCCCTATCGGGAGATTGCGCGGGTTCTAAGTCCCCTGCCGAAAAGTTGGACCTTGCTCCTTCTTTAGCGGCTGCTCCCAGCATCATCTTCTTAGCAAGGAATCCGTACCCTTCTGAGAGAGTAGGGTGGGGGTATATAGCATCGGCGACATCACGTAGGGTTAATCCCCTTGAGACTATGAGTGCTCCCTCGCCAACAATCGACCCAGCGTCTTTCACAAAGATATGAACGCCAATGATAACGGAGGTCCGGCGCTCAACTACGAATTTCAGATATCCGAACGGATCGCCGTTAATTTGTGTAACCGCATCTATCCTGTAATCATAGACTCCGGTAATAACGTCTATTCCTTTCCTTCTCGCCTCGGCTTCAGTGTATCCGACCGATGCAATTTCCGGATCCGAAAACAAAACCCACGAGTTCTTGGTGAAGTCAGGTCTCGTAGAATTGCCTCTCATGATGTTGGCCGCGACGATATGCGCCTCATAGGTTGCCGTGTGAGCAAACTTCGGGGCATTTATTACGTCTCCGGCGGCATAGATTCCGTTTATGCTGGTCTCCAGGTATTCATTCACAGTGATTCCTTTCGGAGTGTACATTATGTCAGTCGCCCCCAGATTCAGCTCATCCAGGTTCGGCTTTTTGCCGGCAGATACAAGGACCTGATCTGATGTGATTGTCCTTGTGGTTCCATCGGGACCTGTGAACGCCATGCTGATTCTTCCGTCGGAACGGGAAATCTCGCCGACTCGTGAAGAAGTAAAAATATCAATCCCCTGTCTCCGAAGCCTTGCAGTTATTCCGTCGACAAACTCCGGCTCGACGATGCCGTTCAAAATGGTATCCATTACTTCGATGACGGTGCATTTCACATCAAGCTTCGAGAACATCTGGGCGAGTTCGATGCCTATCGGACCGCCGCCGATGATCACGAGAGACTCAGGCACAGAATCGCGGCTGAATATGGTTTCACTGGTGAGCAGCTCACCGGTCGCGTTTCCTTTGAAGGGCGGTATCGTCGACGACGCGCCCGGAGCTAAAATGCCATAATCAAATTCGGCCCTGAGGCTCCTGCCGTCACTCCCGGCAATCTCCACTTCGCGATTTGAGATAAAACGGGCAGTACCACCGACCAGAGTAAGGTTCGTTATCTTCTGAATACCGTTATAGGCTGCCCCCGATCTTGAACTCAGTATTCGCTCCATGTTGCTTCGTATCTGCGCCCAGTATCTGTCGCGCTCTTCGTGCGACGGAGTTGCTCCCGATTGCCGCTCCTTCCCGAAGTAATATTCATCGGCGGAGTGCTTTATTATCTTGGACGGGATGCAGCCGATGAACAGGCATGCTCCTCCTAATTTCCCGCTCTTTTCGACGAGCAGGACTTTCTTCCCGCTGGTGGCCAGATCAATTGCAGCAGGAGTTCCACCAGGACCTCCCCCGATAACTACTACATCATAATGTTCCTTCACATCTTTCTCCGAAATTATAACTTGTTGTTGAATTGCAGTATCATGCCTCGAAGCGCTGCGATTACTCGATTTCATTGCGCACCCTTGCTCTCGAGATAACTCAGCTGCGCGTATTCCAAAAGAATGTCCTTCTGGTAATTGAGTATAGAAGTCTGAACCGCTGCCACCTGAACCTCCGCATCATTAAGCTCGGTCGCGGTAATAATTCCGTTCTGGTAGCTTACCTTAGCGATCTCATGGGCTTTGCTGGCGACCTGGAGGTGGACTTCCTCCGCGCTCATCCTGGCACGCAGGTTCTGAATATTGATCATTACGTTCTTTATGTCGAATCGCAGCTTGATCGTCATTCCTTCCTCGTAATCACTTACCATGTTTTCTGATGCATTAACCTCATCGACTTTTCCCTTTGTCAGGTTACCGTTGAAGAGCGGCATCGAAAGGCCTATTCCGGCGGCAAGTCCGTTTCTCCATGCGTTATCGTAGGGAGGGAAGTCCAGGCCGTGGTAAACATGATAGTTACCGAACAGGAAAATTGTCGGCTTCATCTCTGCAGCTGTAATCGTTTTCAGATTTTCAAGCATTTGTTTTTTCAAACGTAGGCTCTTCAACTGGTAGTTATGTTCGATCGCGTACGAGTAGAGCTCAGTACTGTCCACCACGCCCGCGGAGTCAGGCAGCTGAAGATTCCCAACACATTCTATCTTCCCCGATATCGGCAAAGCTAAAAGCGATTTCAGTCCCGATTCGGCAAGATCGAGCTTGCCTTCGAAGTCGACAAGCCTGGCCTTGAATTCGTCGACCTTGCTCTCGAAGGTGAGGACGTCAAATTCAGATCGTACGCCGTTTGCATACGCCTGTTTAGCCAACTCCAGGTGCTTTTCGAACTGACCCAGTGCCTGCTTGTTGACCTCGATGACTTTTTCGAGCAAAAGCACATTGTCGAAGGCAGTCGTCACATTTAGCACCAGCTGGTCTTTCTGCTCATTGAGATCAGAAGTTGCCGCTTCTTTGAATATGCCCGCGTTCTCGTTTGCCCTGGAGATCTTCCCGCCGGTGTAAAGTGGATAGACAAGATTGATGTCTGTCGTGAATACATCCCTGTTTTCATCGGCGAAAGGCGCCAACGGTCTAGTCACCACATATTCGCCTGACACCGGGCCGCTTGATGTCATCACCGGAATCTGGTTAGGTCCCTGCAGGAACATACCGGGAAGATTGTTTGCATAGAAGTATTGTGACATGAGATTGACGGTTGGCACTTCATACGAGCGTGCCTGCTCAATCTTGGACTCGGCTGCTTTGACATCGGCCTTCTTTGCCTTGATAAGCGGATTATTTCCCATGGCGATATTGATTG
>JAKASW010000217.1 GCA_021818875.1 Bacteroidota bacterium | reverse complement strand
TATCAGGAGCGGTACGAAGTCCAAAAAATAAAATATCTAAGCAAGGAAGCCCGGAAGCTTGGATGGCTCCTTGCTCCCATCGAGGTGGTTCATCAGTAGGCATCGGAACCGCAAAGCGGATACGATGCCGTGGCAATCCCCGACATGAAACCTCAGCGGGAGGTAATTCTGTATCGTACCACCAAGTGAGGGATTGCCACAGCCCGCTGTCGCGGGCTTCGCAATGACAGGAGTATTATGGGGGCCCTTTTTTGAGATCGGCAATGTACTCTTCATGCTTCCGCCCTCGACCTGCTTCGTCGCGACGTCGAGCCGCTTCCAGACACTTATGTCGACGAAATAGACGAGCAAGTGCGCGGGCGCGTCGCGCCAGGCGGCGACCGCAAATAGGCGGTCGTCCATCTCGCCCATCTTTTTAAGGTCGCGTCCGTGCAAGGTTACACAGACGCTGCATCCGTTGATCTGGCTCGCGCGTAAGTAACATAAGAATGACGTTTGTTGAAACGCGAATTGACATTGAAGTCCCTATCGGGTATTATTCATTGAGGGAGCAGAAAGCATGGCATATACAGCATTCATCAGTTACAATACCTCACCGGAAGAACAGGTGTTCGTTTACAGGCTGCAGACTCTCGCTGCTGCCAGCGATATAACAGTATTGTTACCCCAACGCAATGGGCAGAGATTGACGAACGAAACAAGACTTCGTATCGACCGGTCGAATTGCGTGATAGCTTTCTTGACTTCTCAGCTTACTCCTGATACTCGCGAAGAACTTGCCTATGCCGAAGCAAAAGGGAAACTGGTTATCCCGATCTATGAAAAAGACGTGGTTACTCCGTCAGCACCCGAGACATGGATTTCTTACGACCCACTGACAGAAACCCCCGGGGTGGTGGAGCAAAAGGTATTGAGTTTCTTGAAGGAGAAAAAGAGGACGGAAGAGAATAAACAGGCTTTGATACTTGTGGGATTAGGTCTTGGTTTGCTGGCTCTCATCTTATCCAACAAGTAAAACTCTCGGATGCCTCTTCCACTTGCAGTTACCGATACTTCGGTTCTTATTAACCTTCATCATCTTGAACTTCTAAACTCACTAAGCCTTTTCTATCGTCAAGTCCTTGTACCATCACCTGTGCGAACTCAGTTTTTGAGCCGGGACGACACTCGATCCAGAGAAATTGCACTGGACGTTCTTACGCGACGAGGGTTCTTTTCCCCGTGCGACGATTATGATTCAATCGAAGTAGACCGGTTTAAGACATTAAACATGGATGAAGGAGAAGCCGAAGCCCTGTCGCAATTGAAATCCCGAAATGCCGACGTTTTGCTTATCGACGAGAAGATAGGCAGGAACGTCGCGACGCGAGAGAGGAGAAGAGTCAACGGTACGGCGTCAATTCTGGCGAGGCTTCACCTGAATGGGGTTGCCGAATACTGGAGTTGTATCAATCGGCTTCGCTCAGAATCCCGTTTCATTATAACCGATAAGATAGCCAATCAAGCACTGGATAACGCATTGAAGGAACAGATTGGACTCTAACACCTTGGACATATCCCATCTTTCCTTACAGATTCCGACTTAATGAGGCCCGATGAAATCAGGACTAACGGGCGTGTCGAAAACATTCCTTATGTGGAGGCTCGCCCGAAGCACCCATTCCCGACCTAATCCTTCGGGCTTCTAACTCCTGCACATAGATCGCAAATCATCATCAGAAGTCGTCGCTTAGTCCCGCTCTCCCGCCATCGCGACTTGTCTTGTTGCGGCGTTGAACCGGTTCCAGACATTTATTCCGGCGATATGCACGTAGAGATGCGCAAGTGATTTGTTGCTGAAGTACTTTGTACCATCATGCAGACTCCGTTCCTGGATGTGTCGTGCGTAGTACTGACGAAAGTTCTGTAACTGCGCCTCTGCCGAATAAACCTGTCATTGCGAGTCCGTTCACACGAAGTGGGAACGGACGTGGCAATCCCCAACATGAAACATGCGCGAGAGGTAGTTCCGTATTGTACCACTAAGTAAGGGATTGCCGCGCGATGCTGGCGCATCGCTCGCCACGAAGTGGTCCCTTCGGGACAATGACAGGAGAGGCGTGGGGGGTGCACTCCCTCACTAACCCGTCATTGTGAGGACCCCAATCACGCGGGTGCGTGAACGGGACGACGTGACAATCCCCGACACGAAACATCCAACTCGGCAAAGTGGCTGGTCTGTACCACTAAGTGAGGGATTGCCACAGCCTACCGGACAGGCAGAAGCATGGCAGAAGTGGCCGAGAAACCCTGCGAAGGTTTCGACGCTGAAGCACAATCTCGTTCGCAAGGTGGCTGCGCGCTATTTCGGCTTCTCTTTGCTGAGCAGTTTCCGCGAAAGTTCGCTTGTACCAAACCTGAAACTGATCCCTTAGTGCCGCCGATTTGTTTCTGAACCGCGAAAATCAAGTCCGCAAAGCCGGAAAGGAGCTTTTAGCGGTGGGAACAGGGATTTCCGGCAGGTTTCAAGGCTTTTCTGCAATGCGCGAGGACTTTCCGGGACGGTGCAAGAACTTTTCTGGAAGGTGCGAGACTTTTTTCCGACGGTGCGAGGAGTTTTCTGGACGGTGCGAGACTTTTTTCAGAAGGTGCGAGAAGTTTTCCAGAAGGGACAAGCACTTCTCCATGAGGCGCAAGGACTTTATTTCAAGGCGCAGGACCTTTTCTGCTCCGTGCGAATAGTTTCTTGTTGGGAGAATAAGAGTTCCCAAGATTGGAAACCATCTTTCCGCGCCTCGCGAAAACTTTGCCGCCTCGGGCGAAACTTCTTTCCACAGCGGCGGCAAACGCCGCTCACGATTTTCGTAGAATCTCATTGGACCTAAAGCATCCCGGATTCTCCGCCAGAGGTTGATTGGCCTCTGGCGGAGAAGCGCAAGCGGTGAAGAACGCGCTGGCCATCAGCTCCGGCCGGCTGTCATCGCCTCTAGTTCCTGTCCGGACATGGCGACTTGTCTCGTTGCGGCGTTGAACCGGTTCCATACATTTATGCCTGCGATGTGGACGAGCAGTTGCGCAAGCGCATCCTCGCTATAATACTTCGCCGCTTCATCCCAGATTTCATCGGACACCGGGTCGGGTCTGTCGCTGATTCTTGTTGCGGCTTCGGTAAGTGCAAGTGCGGCGCGCTCCGCGTCGGTGAAAAACGGTGCGTCGCGCCAGGCGGCTACGGCAAAAATACGGTCGTCGCTTTCGCCTAACTTCTTCATCCCGTGCGAGTGCATGACTACGCAGACGCTGCAGCCGTTTATCTGGCTCGCTCGCAAGTGAACGAGTTCGAGTGTGCTCGGTGCTACACCTCCTCTATCAGATGCCGACGTGAATTCACGAAGTGCCTTCAGGACACCCGGATATTTTTCGATTACATTTTTCATTCTTGCTTCCATGATCTATCTCCTTGTGATTTATATTTGTCTCCTGTTTCGTCCTTCAAACTAATGACGAGTGAGCCGGTGAAATTGGGACAGAGGAGATAATTCAATGGGCTCAGGTAAATGCCTGCGAACAACCTGTGGTTTTGTGAGACTTGTTGCGAAAACAATGAGTTCGGGAATCAATGGGCCGTGCGATTTGCAAAGCAGAGCAAAATTCAGCGATTTGCCCTCCAAGAGGCGGTAAAATAATTTCACCCGCTGTCGATTTGCGATTTCTCCGAACGACTACAGTATGTGAACAGAATTTCAAACATAAGAATTCAGAAAGAGGAGGAAACAGTCATGTCCCAAAGGGATCCATTCGGAGAAGCATCATTGGAATACGCCGCCACTGCCGAACGCCCACAGGGGCGCGGCGCAGTTTGGACAGGTCGAATCATAAGCGGCTTTGTCGTTCTGTTCATGCTCTTCGACAGCATAACAAAGATCACCATGAACCCTTATGTTGTAAAGGCGAGTGCGAGTCTCGGATATCCTGTTGCAACGATTCCCGTTATCGGGACCATCCTGCTGGCTTGCGTTGTTCTCTACATAGTGCCGCGTACTTCGATTATAGGAGCAGTATTATTGACAGGTTATCTCGGCGGCGCGGTCGCATCGAATCTTCGTATCAGCATGCCGCTATTAAGCAACATATTTTTTCCGGTTTACTTCGGCATACTGGTCTGGGCGGGATTGTACCTGCGGAGCCGGAAAGTACGCGAATTCTTCTCGCTGAGAAGCGTAACAAAATGATCACAGGAAAAGAAAACCGCGGAGACGATAGGGCGCAAGGAAAACTAGTTGAATCAAGACTTTGCGACCCTGCCTGCCGGCAGGGCGGACAGATTTTTATGAAGATGGAGAAGACATTCTTCGCGGATCGCTTCGCAATGCTCCGCGACAGGTTCAGGACAAACTGGATGCTCGTGCATGAGAATCAAGACGTGAATGTGTGAACCAGATAAATTGAGAATGTTTAGCCTTGGAAATATGTTGCTATTTTATGAACCAGTTCATTAATGAAGGACACAAACCTGGATACCATAGTAAGCTTAGACATAGTGGACGGAGCATCCCGAAAATTGATTCTTTCACAGTTCATGAATGAAAACGGACAAAAGATAGATGCCGCATTTCTTTGAAGGTCTGAATCCGGTGGACTTATGCTGGCTGATCTTTGTAGCCTTGTGGCTGGTCTCTGCTCTCTTTGTGAAGAAGTCAGTTTCACGACGACCGAATTCATCCATCATTTTCAGAATTGCGCTCATGATTATCATCATCAGTCTCATCAAGCTCGGGAAATCAAGCTGGAGTAGGTTCGTTCTTCCGTCCGGCTCTTCCTTCCATGCATCGTCCACACTTACAATTATCGCATCTATACTGACGGTCTTAGGATTACTTGGAGCAATTTGGTCGAGGATTAAGCTTGGGACGAATTGGAGTGGATATGTCACTTACAAGGAAGGTCACGAATTGGTAACTACCGGTCCCTATAGATTCGTGAGACACCCGATCTATACGAGCATGATTATGATGTTCATCGGAACCGCCCTGTTCTATCAATCTCTTCCAATTGCCTTTTTCCTTGCTGTCATTGCGACGTTCTTGATCCTGAGAATGAAGAGAGAGGAAGAGATCATGACAAAACTTTTCGGGAAAGAGTATGCCGACTATGTGCGCACAACAAAGAAAATTGTACCTTTTATTTATTGAACAGAGACCGGTCAATTCGTGGCCAATCTCTCAGATGACTCTGAGGCAGCAACTGTCGCCGGCGAAATACTTAAGTCGAAGGAAAGACAAATGAACATAGTGGCTAAGTTAATCTCACAGACAAAAAAGCCGACGGGGATTGCCGGCCTGATTTTGGCAAAAGCGATGAATCGAGCTCACAGCAGAATAACCAACTGGGGGTTGAGCTTCCTGGAAATAGGCGAGGACTGGATATAGGATGCGGCGGAGGCAAGACCATATACAAACTCGCTCAGATGTTCAGGAATGGGAAAGTATATGGTATCGATCATTCTGATGTATCGGTCAAGTCGTCCACTAAGCTAAACAGATATCTCATTGACCAACACACAGTTGAAATACAAAAGGCAAGTGTGTCGTCGATTCCATACCCGGACGACTTTTTTGATGTCATCACCGCTATTGAGACTTACTTCCTCTGGCCCAACCTGGAGAACGACATGAAGGAAGTGTTACGAGTGTTGCGGCCAAAGGGGAAGCTGCTTCTCGTTTCAGAAATTGTCAGAAGGCCTGAGAACGAGAAAACAATAGATCGATTTGCCCGGCTGGCGAACACCAGCGATTATATGAGGTATAAAACGAAGGAGGAGCTGAATCAGATATTCATAGATGCGGGGTATGGTAACGTCACGATACATGAGAACAAGAAGCATGGATGGATCTGTGCCGTGGGATGCAAACCGTACAAAGAGCAGGAGAAAGAATCATGAGAAATCAGAATTATGCCACGTCATTTTCGGTTGACAAGACTCCCCAACAAGTGTTCGATGCCATCAACAACGTCCGTGGATGGTGGTCGGGAGAGGTTAAAGGAAACACCGATAAGCTTGGCGCCGAATTCACCTACACAGTTCCTGGCGCACACCGTTCCAACCAAAAGATAACGGAACTGATGCCCGGCAGGAAGATCGTCTGGCACGTTGTGGATGCAGACCTCAGCTTCGTGAAAGACAAGACCGAGTGGAAAGACACAGACATTGTTTTCGAGATTGCGAAGAAGGGGAATAAGACCGAGGTCCGCTTCACGCACGAAGGTCTGGTATCCGCGTTCGAATGTTATAAGGATTGTTCAAATGCATGGAGTATGCTCGTCAATGGCAACCTCCGGAAGCTCATCGAGACGGGCAAGGATCAGCCGAGTCCATGGTAAATGTCGATTTAGCAGGTCGCCGTTCGACTACTTTGTGAATAAGACGACTTACTAAGTCCGAAACAGGGAGAAAGTATGAGAAAGATCATCGTTCTATCCATGATATCATTAGATGGAGTCATGCAAGCGCCTGGTGGACCTAAGCAGGATACATCAGGCGGTTTCAAATATGGCGGTTGGGTTGCACCTTTTGGTGACGAGGCTTATGGCAAGGTCGTGCAAAAGGAAATGAAACCTGCAGATTATCTTTTGGGAAGAAAAACATTTAAGCTCTGGGAAAAGTACTGGCCTGCACATGCAGACGTTTGGCCAGGTATCAATGATGGCACGAAATACGTCCTGTCCAAGACCCGTAAGAAGTCAGATTGGAAAAACGCAGTTTTCCTGAAAAGTCTGACCGATATCAAGAAGCTCAGGAATTCAGAAGGTTCCGACATTCAAGTCTGGGGCAGTGGTGAGCTCGTTCAGCTGCTGCTGAAGAATGATTTAGTGGACGAAATCTGGCTCAAAATTCACCCATTGACTCTCGGTAAAGGAAAAAAGTTGTTTGACGATGGCGCGATTCCGAGGACATTTACATTAATAGAGAGTTTGGTCACTTCAACAGGAGTGATCATTGCCAGTTACAAGCGGGTCGGAAAAGTCACGACAGGTACTCTTGGAGCTTAAGGCGGCTCACCTCTTAATAATTTTCCAGGTAGCCTGAATAT
>JAKASW010000216.1 GCA_021818875.1 Bacteroidota bacterium | reverse complement strand
GGTGTTCGGGGGCCTGCGGCTCGCCAGGTTCAACGTCCAGCTTGTTGGTTTTGACAAGGACTATTTCAAAGGTCTTCCGATACCATCCACGGCGATAACAATCAGCTCGTTTATTCTCCTTTTCTATGACAGGTTTTTAGGATTGCTGAATTCGAACGCGGTTCCGTTCCTGCCGGTGCTTGCGGTGGGCTTGTCTCTACTGATGGTCAGCACCGTCCGGTACGATACGATACCGAAGCTCACGAAGCGAGGTATCGCGGCACACCCGCTTAAGTTTGCGATCTTTGTAACCGCGATTGCCATCGCGGTCGCAACTGGCGGCAAAGCGCTATTCTGGATGTTCCTCGTTTACATCGTGGGAGGACTCGTTCGATGGTTGATTGAACACATAAAATCTATTCTTTCGTCCCGGAGGCATGAAGACCAAGATGAAGACGTTGAGCTGAGCAGCTTCGATATCTAAGGAGGAAGACTTGTTTAAAGCAAGAGTTGAAGTAACTCTTAAGGAAAAAATTCTTGATCCCCAGGGAAAAGCAATTGAAAGCAGCCTGCGCAATTTAAGTTTCTCTACTCTTAACCATGTGAGAACGGGAAAGAACATTGATATATCGGTTGCAGAAGATAGTCTTGATAAAGCAATCTCAACCGTGCGCCTGGCATGTGAAAAGCTTCTGGCGAATCCCGTGACTGAAGAATATGAATGCGAGATATTCAACGACGGTGGAGATTCACTGGCTCGATTTTCAAATCGTCGGACGCCGGCTGTGACCATCACGGAACGAGCGAACAACTAATTCGGTGAGATACGAAGTGGTTGAAATGATGTTTCTTCGAAAGAATTCTGAATCCGTTCGGGACTCTTCCACACGTTCCAGGCAGGCGGTCTAACCAATGGCACACAAAGTTGGAGTCGTGGTTTTCCCGGGTTCTAATTGTGACAGGGATGCATACAATGCTTTCGGCTCCGTTCTGCGAGGGGACGTTCGGTTTCTCTGGCATAAAGAGACGAGTATTGATGGCGTTGACGTCATTGTCCTTCCGGGAGGATTTTCCTATGGTGATTATCTTCGTTCCGGCGCCATAGCCCGATTTTCTCCGATAATGACGGAGGTGACGAAATTTGCATCTCGCGGAGGAATTGTTCTTGGAATATGCAATGGCTTCCAAATACTTGTGGAGACGGGAATCCTTCCGGGAGCTTTAGTGAAAAATGAAAGTTTGAAGTTCATTTGCAGGCAGGTTCACATAAGGACCGAAACGACGGCAACTCCTTTTACTTCCTCCCTGAAACTCGGTCAGGTACTGAAGGTTCCGATTGCCCACGGCGACGGCAACTACTACGCTGATGATGAGACTCTGAAAAGACTGCAGGACAATGACCAGATAGTGTTTCGATATTCGTCGACCGACGGCAAAATTACGCGAGATGCGAATCCCAACGGCTCAGTTCTCAACATTGCAGGCATTGTCAACGAGCGAAAGAACGTGCTCGGTATGATGCCGCATCCGGAGCGAGCCAGCGAGGAAATATTGGGAAGCGATGGCGGAGTCGGCGTTTTGAAGTCGATCATGGAAAATCTAAATTGAGGCAACAAGGAGGTTGCTATGTTTGATACAATTGGTATTCCCGAAATACTCTTGATCCTCGCCGTCCTTCTGATTTTTTTCGGAGCGAAACGAATTCCGGAACTGGCTCAAGGGATCGGGAAAGGGATCAAAGAGTTTAAGAAATCTATGAAAGACGAGGACGAAGGTTCGAATCATCACCCTGAATTGAAAAATTAATCGATTCGGGAGGCAGCATGTTTGAGAACATAGGTTTCGGCGAGCTTGCTCTTATTGTCTTTTTCGGGCCTAAGCGCATGCCTGAGATTGCTCGTTCAGTGGGGAAGGGAATACGCGAGTTCAGAAAGGCTATGAAGGACGTTCAGGACGAAATTACCAATGGCTTTCATGAGAAATAGTATGGGGTTAAATTGCTTGAGCTATGGTGAACGCAGTAGAACAAGGCAAACAAAAGAGTAGGTAAGAAGATGCTCGAGGATCTGCTTAGTTGGGATAAGTTACTCCTGATACTTATCGTAGTATTGATCTTCTTCGGTCCGAAGAAGATCCCGGAAATTGCACAATCGATCGGCAAAGGAATCAGGGAATTCAAGAAATCGATGAAAGACGTACAGGATGAGATTTCGAAATCGGCAGAGGAGCCGACTACGTCCAAGTCGAGAACGATCCCAGAACCGACCGCGCATCAGGATACCAGGCAAGAATCGCAATCAAAGTCAGAGCTCAAGTCTTAGACTGCTGCTCTCCTCACGTGGATTTCGGTGTTCGGTCTTCCGAAGACCGGGGAAGGCTGCAACCTCCAGTGTACTTGCTCACCATTCACCATTCAACTTTGAAGAAAACCATGATGGTCTTAAATTGTTTGGCTTCGAGTCTCGGCAACGAATTTACACAGCGAGTAACAATGATTCTCAACAACGTGGAGCCAGGATGGAGTCTATTGTGACGCATTCAGGAGATTGGAAACATGCTTGAAGATTTGAGTATCGGCAAAATACTCTTCATCCTGTTGGTGGCACTTATTTTCTTCGGCCCGAAGAAGATACCTGATATTGCACAATCGATCGGAAAAGGAATAAAGGAGTTTCGAAAAGCGATGCGGGATGTGTCGGATGATATCAAAAACTCTTCCACCGAGGACGAAACGTCACAAACTCGGAGTCGAAATTCGGATCCGGCTGAGGGAGAAACGGGGCGCGACAGAACTTCTTCCACTTATCAAAAGTAATAGACAGATTGACCGACACTTTTCAGCATCTCAGAAAAAAACTCATTAACGGCGAAACATCTTGCAGAAGTATTGTAGAATCCTACCTGGGTGCAGCAAGGGCATATGCCGATCTCAATGTCTATCTCCAATTGTTCGACGAAGCGCTGGAGGCGGCCGATCGACTTGATGCCAGGATTAGGAGCGGGAGTGCGGGGAAGCTCGCCGGAATGGTGTTCGGCATCAAGGATGTTATAGCGATAAAAGGGAAGAAGCTGACGTGCGGCTCGAAGACTCTCGCGGATTTCGTTTCTGTCTATGATGCCACCGTGATCGAACGGCTGCGGAACGAGGATGCCATTGTAATCGGCAAGACTAACATGGATGAGTTTGCGATGGGATCTTCGACCGAGTACAGTGCCTTCGGTCCCGTTAAGAACCCTGCCGACAAATCGAGGGTGCCCGGCGGCTCGAGTGGCGGAAGCGCGGCGGCAGTGGCGGCAGGACTGTGCCATGTTGCGCTCGGGTCTGACACCGGCGGTTCCATCAGACAGCCCGCTTCTTTCTGTGGAGTGATCGGACTCAAACCAACTTACGGCCGCGTTTCGAGATATGGGCTCGTGGCGTTTGCATCATCCTTCGATGTTATCGGACCATTCTCAAATTCAGTTTACGATACAGCATTGGTCCTTGAAGTGATTGCGGGACATGACCCAATGGACTCGACCTCTGCGGACGTTCCAGTTCCAGCATATACTCAAATGATTGACCGTGAGATGAAATCGTTTACCATCGGGGTAGCGAAAGAGACGTTGAGTGCTGGAGTGTCTGACGACGTCCGGGATGCAGTCGAGAAGCAAATCGATCTGTTTCGCTCGGCGGGCGCCGTTATAAGAGAAGTTTCGATGCCGCACCTCCAATACACGATCCCCACTTATTATGTCCTCGCTACGGCTGAAGCATCGTCGAACCTCGAGAGGTACGATGGTGCGAGGTATGGGCACAGAGGAGAAGGGGCTGATGATCTTGAAGACCTTTATGTGCGCTCTCGAACCGAGGGATTCGGTCCCGAAGTCAAGAGAAGAATCATGCTCGGCACATTCGTCCTGTCCGCCGGGTACTACGATGCCTATTACCGCAAGGCACAAAGAGTCAGGCGGATCATAAAGGAAGATTTTGATAAAGCATTTAATGACGTAGATGTGATCATTACACCAACCGCTCCGACCACGGCGTTCAAGATCGGGGAAAAGACGTCCGACCCGGTCCAAATGTATCTTTCGGACATCTTCACTGTATCAGCAAATCTGGCAGGGATACCGGGTGTCTCCGTCCCGGTCGGTCGAGATTCAAACTCACTTCCAATCGGTGTGCAGCTCCTTGGAAGGCAATTCGAGGAACAAACGATTTTGAGCTTAGCAAACTTTATTGAAAAATCAATTGGAAACACGAGAGAAATGAAATGAGCATTCTTGTCGACAGATCGACTCGCCTTGTCGTCCAGGGAATTACCGGCGGCGAAGGCTCCTTCCATACTGAGCAGATGGTAGCGTATGGAACGAAGGTGGTCGCCGGTGTAACTCCCGGCAAAGGAGGCACGACACATTTGAAAGTGCCGGTTTTCAATACCGTTGCAGAGGCAGTACAAAATGAAGGGGCAAACACCTCAATCATATTTGTGCCTGCGACATTTGCTCCCGACGCAATCCTGGAGGCTGTGGACGCGGGCGTGCGACTTATTGTCTGCATAACCGAAGGGATACCAGTTCGTGACATGATCGGGGTTTACGACTATCTCAAAAAGAAAGATGTTCGCATGATTGGGCCGAACTGTCCGGGCGTAATTTCACCGGGAAAAGCGAAAGTAGGAATTATGCCTGGCTTCATTCACAAGCAAGGCAGCGTCGGTTTAATTTCAAGAAGTGGAACACTAACGTATGAAGCGGTTGCCCAGGTGACTGCTCAGGGCTTCGGACAATCCACTTGTGTAGGTATCGGAGGTGATCCGATCATCGGGACGAAGTTTGTTGATGCGCTCGACCTTTTCAAGGACGACGAACAGACTGAGGCGGTGGTGATGATCGGCGAGATCGGGGGATCGGCTGAAGAAGATGCCGCCAACTATATCAAGAAGAATTTCCGGAAACCGGTCGTCGGATTTATTGCCGGCAGGACTGCACCTCCCGGTCGGCGGATGGGACATGCAGGTGCAATAATCTCCGGCGGTCATGGTACGGCCGAAGAGAAAATGGCTGCCATGAAGAAGGCAGGCATCATCGTCGTTGAAAGTCCCGCGTTGATTGGAGAGGCAATTGCAAAGATACTCGGTAAGAAATCGAAGCGCGGGACATCTGTTACGGTCCCAAGAACTTTGCGAAATCGTAAGAAAGCGACAGCCCCCAAAGCAAAGTCCGTATCCAAAGCCAGATCAAGAAAGAAATAGTGGTGAGAAATGAATCGTACGCTTGCAATACTTAAACCTGATTGTGTAAAAAGAAATCTTGTTGGAGAAGTCATCGCGAGAATACAAAAGGGAGGCTTTAAGATACTCGGGCTGAAGATGGTACGGTTGACCGAGGAAGCCGCGGGCGAGTTCTACGCCGTCCACAGGGAAAGGCCATTCTATACAGACCTCGTGAAGTTTATGACTTCAGGTCCCTGCGTCCCCATTGTGCTGGAGAAAGGGAACGCTTTCGAAGAATTCAGGTGGCTGATCGGCGCCACTGATCCTAAAGAAGCTGTTGCCGGCACTATCAGGCGTGACTTCGCCGAAAGCAAACAGGAGAACATAGTACATGGCTCTGATTCTCCGGAAAATGCCGAGAGAGAAATTTCTTTCTTCTTTTCCGAGCGCGAGCTCGTCGAATTGAAATAAACAGAAAACATTATCACTCTGATTCTCGCTGAAAAGACGGATTCTCGCGGATTTTCATAATCATTTCCTTTATTGATCGGTGCAAACCCGGCTTCTCTGTGTCGCCCCGTGGCTCAATATTTTAAATGGATTTGATAGCCCAGATTGTCTCTCCGAAAATTAAAAACTCTCGATTCCAGGTCTGTCCATAAGAATCCCTACTGGGAATATAGACTTGACCATTATACTCTTCCTGGTGGAGAAGTGGGGGAGTACCACTATTTACATTCTCCCGGCGCTTCGATAATTGTACCTGTTGACAGAACAGGTGATCTGATATTGGTCAGACAATTCAGGTATGTGAGTCAGAAAGAAAGTGTCGAATTTCCAGCCGGCGGCGTCAAGAACGGCGACTACCTTGAGACTGCGAAGGACGAATTGTCTGAGGAGGCTCACCTCTCAGCCGGATCCTGGAGCGAAGTGGGCGAGTTCAATCCTTATAATGGAGTTGCAGATGAAATTTGCAAGGTTTACCTTGCAACTGTGTTGATCCCGGCAGTGGGAAGAAAAGATGCTTCCGAAGAATTTGAAATACTCAGGATGTCTGTCCCCCAATTCGATTCACTGGTGGATAGCGGAGAGATCTGGGATGGGATGACACTTTCATCGTGGATGCTTGCGAGAAGACATGTCGTGGACTATTTAGGAAAAATCGAATGATCCGTTGCTCGAGTGAGTCGGTTTGCCTTTGGCACTCATTGAAATGTCCGAATGGCTCCCTTCCGGGAAACGCCTATGACTGCAAAACCTCCGACGGTCAACGACTCTTTGACGAGTCGAGTCTTCGACCCGCGTGGGTCGTAGACGGCTCTTTGAGAGGTTTCGTTTCACTCGCCGTCCGTTTCAACGGATGCCTGAATAGGGCTTCGATATCATTTGGAGTCCTGATGGTCATGCTATTGCTTTCATGGATGCCCGCCTGGGCGCAAGTCAAGGCCGGTGATGATGTGTTTGTTGCGAAGTATCTAAACCTTATCAAAGGCAAGACTGTCGGCATAATTACAAATCAGAGTGGCCGTCTCCAGGACGGGAAGTACCTTGTGGATGTGCTCGCGAAAATACCGGACGTGAAGGTTGTTGGGCTGTTTGCGCCGGAACATGGGATCAGAGGAGAAGCGTCGGCAGGGGCAAAAGTTTCCGGCAGCGTAGATGCTAAAACCGGAATTCCAATTTATTCTCTTTACGGACAGACCAAGAAGCCGACGCCAAAAATGTTGAAAGGAATCGATGTCCTCATTTATGACATCCAGGATGTTGGAACGAGGTTCTACACTTTCATAAGTACTCTCTACCTTTCTATGGAAGCCGCGGCTGAAAACCACGTCGAGTTCATTGTCCTCGACAAACCGGACATGCTGAGACCGGATATGGTGGACGGTCCGGTGTTGGCCGACTCGTTGGAATCGTTTGTTGGAATCCAACCCATCCCAAGCGTTTACGGAATGACACCCGGCGAGCTTGCTACGATGTTTAACGACAACGGCATGCTCA
>JAKASW010000215.1 GCA_021818875.1 Bacteroidota bacterium | reverse complement strand
TTACTTCACCTATTCCCTTTCTTTATTTTACTGGTCTTATCTTCCAATCTCATTCAAGTTATATCCACTGTAGGCTCGACTCATCTTTTGAATCCCTTGGTGCCGATCGTGATGATGTATCAGGTGTTATTTTACCTTATCGTTGTGCAGAGAATCCTGCGCATCCACAATACCGAAATAAGAAAGAGTTTCTCGTATGTCGATCGGATTGACTTCCGTTGGCTGAGATACGCGGTGGTCTTCCAGTCGCTATTGTGGCCGATCACCATCATTCTGGAATTTATGGGCGGCTTACATATCGCGACAGATGCTGCATGGATGTTGATATCGATCTCCATGTTTTTCATAGGATATTTTGCTATTCACCAGCCGGACATATTCTCGGATAGCCCGGAGTACGACGGACCTAGTTCCCACGGGAAGACTGCGAATGAAGAAGGAGCTCCCCTTTCTCTCGAAGAGGCCGAAACGATTCTTCTGAAACTTGATGATCTGATGAGATGGGGTCGGCCTTACTTGAATAGTGAATTGACATTGATCACCGTGTCGAGGCTTCTCTCAGTGCCGCCGGAGATCCTTTCGCAGACAATCGTCGATCAACTCGGAGTTGATTTCTTTAGTTTTGTCAATTATTACAGGATTGATGAAGCAAAGCGTTTGTTCATTGATCCTCAATGTCGGCATCTCACGACGGCGGCCATCAGCCTTGAAGCAGGATTTGCCTCGGAGACTTCGTTTAACTCAATATTCCTGAACCAGATGTCACTGACTCCGGCCGAATACCGAGACTCAATTCAGGATCCAGGATCCGCGACGAAGTCTGTTTCACTTGACAATGCCTCACTCAGTGGAGCGGTCCGGTATCGTTAAGCTCTCTGCCGATCTTTTCGGGCACAGGTATGTTCACGGGGATCGATCCTTGTCAAAACGACCTTCCTAATACTGTCAGCTCACCCCGACTTCCGGTGCCGGGCTATTTTGAACACGAGTAGCACTAATCGAATCGATTGATTTGTTTAATAGCACAAATGCTTTAAGGAATTCGCGGAATTCAGATCCAAATGAAAGATGATCCGTGGCATTCTCAGCCAGACAGGGATGAGCCTGCGGCTCAGTGTTCATGCTTTTTCGGAATTAAGGTAGACCACTACTAAGTTTCTCTTCCTCTTGACATTCCTGTAACCCGGAATTATCTTTATCGTAAAGATACGATAAAGGAATAAAAGGATGCCCGTTATCAAACTGGATGAATTCAAGACAAAGGAGATCCGTCTTGCAAGATGGGCGAAGGCGCTTGCCCATCCGGCAAGAGTTGCGATACTCCGTACTCTCTCCAGGCGCAGCGCCTGTGTCTGCGGAGAAATAGTCGAGGTGCTCCCGCTGGCGCAGGCGACAGTCTCACAACATTTAAAGGAGCTGAAGGAAGCAGGGCTCGTGACGGGAACAGTCGAAGGACCGTCGTCATGTTATTGCCTGAATTCGGAGACGATAACAGAGGTCGCAAATGAATTCGACAAGTTGTTCGATGAGATGAAGTCAGGGTGTACAACAACCTCATGCGCCACGAAAGCGAGAAAAGGATGAGTACTAAGTTCAGAGAGGCAGTCAAACGAGACCACAATGCGATACAGTCGTTGCTTGAGAGGACAAAGCTTCCCACCGAGGCTGTCGACAGCGGTGCCGCCGCTTTTTATGTCGGAGAGAGTGATGGAATAATAGTAGGCGCAGCAGGCTTCGAGTTTTATGGGAATGACGCTCTACTTAGATCTGTTGCAGTCGAGCCGTCCGCACAAAGACGCGGCCTCGGTTCGGAGATCGTGGATTTCATGGTCGATCTTGCGCGGCAGAAGAAATTACGTAACGTAGTCCTGCTGACAGAAACGGCAAAGGGCTTCTTCGCTAAAAAGAACTTTCAGGTCATAGACAGATCATCGGTTGAAAACGAGGCTATGAAACAATCACCGGAATTCACTTACGCCTGTCCGAAATCAGCAGTTTGCATGATACTTGGCCTCCGATGACCAACGAAGTAATTACCAACCGATAACTTACTTGAACAGGGAGTAACAAGATGGACAGTTCTGAAGACATCAAATCAGTCGTGAAAGACACGTATACGGAGATCGCCGAGCGCAAGCCATCCTGCGGTTGCGGATCGACATGCGGATGTGAGGATGATGTTCTCATGCTTGTCGAAAGCTACAGTAAACTTAAAGGATACCAGCCGGAAGCAGATCTCCATTTAGGGTGCGGCATTCCCACGGCGGGATCTCAAATCAAGGCCGGGGACGTCGTCCTCGACCTCGGGAGTGGAGCGGGAAACGATGTGTTTGTGGCGCGCACACTCGTGGGTGAAACCGGGCGCGTAATAGGAGTAGACATGACCGAGGCCATGATCACGAGGGCCACCGGCAACAACGCGAGGTTTGGATTTGACAACGTGGAATTTCGACTCGGTGAGATCGAGAATCTACCGGTTGAGACCGGGACTATCGATGTTGTCATCAGCAACTGCGTACTGAATCTAGTGCCAAATAAGGAGAAAGCTTTTGCGGAAATCTATCGTGTGTTGAAGCCGCGAGGCTGCTTCAGTATTTCCGATATTGTTTCAACGAGGCCTCTTCCTGAAAAGCTGCGAAAGGTGGCTGAATTGTATGCAAGATGCGTGTCCGGTGCATTGGTCAAGGAAGATTACCTTCGGATAATTTCGAACGCAGGATTTGAGAGTATCAAGGTATCCAGGGAAGTTGTCACCCCATTTCCTGAGGAGATCTACCGAGAGCTGAATCTCGACGAGGCAGAGCATGTTAAGAATTCGGGCACGGAGATCCTGAGCATAACTGTTCAGGGAGAGAAACCAGCGCAATAAATAGAGAGATGAATTGCGCGACCCCGTTTCTTGGATTAAATTCCTCGTAAATGGCATGGTCGAGACTGACATTAAAATTCGAGACATTCATTTTGGCGGCGATTCTCGTCTCCGGATGTTCGCATTCGGCAACCGGACCGCCGCCAGCTGCGCCGATCAACATTACAGACTCGACCCAGATTACGGATGCCGTAATTCTGCAAGCTGTTTATTCCGACTACAAGTATCCACTGGGGTTTTAGCATGAAGACATCGATACCGGAAGTATCTACTACGAAAACATATTAAGCATAGGACCTCCCGACTCCAGGTCAAACAACTGGTTCGACCTCTCCACCAACAGTTACGCTCAGGCTCTTGCATGGTCGGACTCCGGCGCAGCAAACGGTTCGTATTACGGGACTCTTGTGTCGGACACTGAAACAGAAAAGTATTTTGAGTCCAAGCGCGTACGCATCGGATATCCGACCGACGTTTTGCTGGACCGTGTGAACAAGTTGAGTTATATAGACAGATCGATGTACAACGTGTTAAGTCCATGTGACACTATTTGCAGGTTCAATTATCGCCCTATCACAACCGGTTCATTCAAGACACTTGTCCAGTACTTATGGTTTATCGATAACTATCAAACCGGAGGGTCAAAGGTTCTGTACTCTTGCGTCAGTGAGGCCGGGAGTACCATCAAATACGTCATGTTCACGACTACTGTCGGCTATGGCGATTGGGGAATGCACGACCAAATTTCCCTGAACCGTTCCACATACATGGTCGATGAGCAGTCGGGAATTGTCATTGCGCACCACTCCGTGGTAAGGACAATCATGGGGAGAAGCAATTGAGCCGACATGAGGTCTACGTTTCGCTTCTGCGCGGTATCAATGTAAATGGAATCGTATAAATACATAATTAGCGACGGTGCCAATGCCGGTAAGGGTGGGAGACAACAGAATGTATTGGAGACGCTTAGAGCGTGATAAAACGTGAAGTGTACGTTTCGTTTCTGCGAGGCATCAATGTGGGCGGGAATAAGATAATTCCGATGGTCGATCTGAAACGAATGTTCGAGGAATTAGGATTCGATGATGTGAAGACCTATATCCAGAGCGGCAACGTCGTGTTTGTCTCCCCAAAGAAAGCTCCGTCCCTTTTGGAGCAGGCGATAACGGAAGGTATCAAGAACCAATTTGGGATCGACGTTGGAAATATAGTCCTGAGCAAAGAGAAACTTGAAAAGACAATAGAGCTAAATCCTTTTCGTCAAGTCAAGACGGAAGGCGGCAGCAGAATTTATTTCACGTTGATGATGGATTCGCCTTCGAAAGAGAAGGTGGCCGCGCTTGAAGAAATGAAAAAGAAAATCACGATGACTGGTGGTGCCGATGACGACGTCCGCGTAGTGGGACGGACGATTTACGTACTTTGCCGAAACGGTTGGTCGAAGTCGCCTTTCAACAGCAGCACGACGGAAAAGGTCCTGAAGGTCGATACGACAAGCCGAAATTTTGAGACGATGAGCCGGCTGGCTGAGATGGCAGGGGTTCGATGATGAGGATAAGCCCAAGAGGGTGCACATTCGAATGACTTGACAATCACAATTGGGGGGGTAAGTTCGGCTGTACACAGGAGGATAGAAATGGCAGACCGGCCGCGGATAAGTGCGGCGAACAGGAAATACGTTTCGGCGCCTTTCACAGGTCAGGCTGACCCGTACTACTCCACCATCCAGGCAGCAATCAACAGCATAACAAACGAATCAGCCACTAACGTTTACGGAATCTACATTTACCCGGGTGAATACGATGAGTCCGTTACCCTGAAATCCTATGTATCGCTGATCGGATCGGGCATCGACGATGTTCTCATCAAAGGGAACAGTGTCTCACCCGCAATTACAGGCCCTGCGTCAGATAGTGGTGGCGGGCAAAGCTTCATAACGAATTTGACAAGCGACGGCAACGGACAATCTGCGGTTACATTTTGGGATACAACAACCAGCAAGCTCGATCTTATCATAGATGTTCAGGTCATCACGTCGCAAGCAGCATCTACAGCTATTACCGTCGGAAACAATCAGACGCTGAATTGCTTCGGGTTAATCTGTCCTATCACGCCTACCCTCTTTACAAACGGCTTCCAAGTCACAGGAAACGGTAGGTAATCTCAGGATGTGGCAGTCAAGCGTAAGCGCTGGAACCTATTGCATTGTACACTCGAGCAGAGCAACTACAGAAGCAGAGAACTGTTATTTTAGCTCTAGCAGGCTGTTGAAAAACCAGGATGAAATATTTTTTTTGATAAGAGCCGCAGGGGGTGAATGATGTATTATATTTTTGTTGTTCATTAGAGATCATCCATCAGAATTGGAGCGATAGAAGGATGCGCGGCACACAAGAAGAGCAGGGAGCAATGTTCAGCTACGTTTCTCAAGAGGACCGGATACCTCAGGATCACCCATTGCGGGTTCTGCGAGGGATGGTGGACCCGATTTTGAAGAGTCTTTCTAATCGATTCGATAAGCTGTATTCCGAAGTGGGCCGGCCGTCGATACCGCCGGAACAATTGCTTCGGGCTCTTTTGATTCAGATCCTGTACACAATCCGGAGCGAACGGCTCTTGATGGAGGAACTCGACTACAATCTGCTGTTCCGGTGGTTTGTTGGTCTGTCGATGGACGATCTGGTGTGGGATCACTCGGTGTTCAGCAAGAACCGTGACAGGTTGCTTGGCGGAGACATCGCGGATGAGTTTTTGAAGAAGGTTCTTGAGTTGGCGCGTGAGAATGGTCTTCTGTCTGATGAACATTTTACAGTGGACGGGACACTGATCGAGGCGTGGGCTGGACAGAAGAGCTTTAAGAAGAAAGAGGACTCGGGCTCTTCTGACAAGACGGATGACCCTGGCAATCCAACGGTAGACTTCCACGGAGAGAAACGCAGCAATCAGACGCATCAATCGAGCACAGACCCTGAGTCGCGGCTGTATCGTAAGGGCCCCGGGAAAGAAGCCAAGCTTACATTTATGGGACATGTGACGATGGATAACCGGCACGGACTCGTCGTTGCTACCCGTTACACACAGGCGACAGGTAAAGCTGAGCGGGAAGCAGCATTGGAGATGGCCAAGAGTCTCAAGAATCGTCGGAAGAGACGTAAAACCGTTGGCGCGGATAAAGGTTATGATACGGCGGACTTCGTTGAGAAGATGCGGAAGATAAAGTTCACACCGCATGTTGCGCAGAATGACACTAATCGCTCCAGTGCCATCGACGAGCGGACGACGCGTCATCGTGGCTATACTGTCAGCCAACGGAAGCGGAAGCTGGTAGAAGAAATCTTTGGGTGGTTGAAGACTGTCGGACTCATGCGTAAGACCAGGCACAAGGGAGTCAAACGAGGTGGTTGGATGTTCACGTTTGCCAATGCGATCTACAATCTGGTCCGCATCAGAAATCTTATGGCGCAACCATGTTAAGCTCAATGAGAAACCATCTACGGCAGTCCAACGAGGTAACAACGGGGCTCTTGAACCGGCAACCAATCTCGAACACACGCCGATTGTACCAGTCTTACGTCTCAAAGAATCGGTCCCGATGAAGATTTTTGCTCCATTAACGTATTCTTCAACAGTCTGCTAGAGGGTTTCCACCTTTGAAAAAAATCGCTTCTTGACTCTTGTTAACTATAAGTTGGCTTCCCAATACGAGATCTTCGGATGGAAACTTGTACACTAGCCAAGGAATCTGTTCACCGCTTGGACCAGGTACAGGTCCATCATACTTGATTCGGTCTATTAAAGCCATAGGAAGGGTCCTTTCACGATTTGTTGAGAGTAAACGCGTACGCTATAAATTCGTTGCATTTTGATTGCTTGCCTGAAATCCATGCTTACAAAAATGGCAGCTAACTCTGTAAAAACCGCAATGCGGTTTTTCTCTCATCCTGACATAAAATGCGTATTGCGTTTCTTGCACCTATCGTTGCCACAAACTTTCGCTCAATTTATTAGGCTTCCACCCCAATTTCAAACCTGTCCCCTCGTCCGCGGCGGTGGGCAGGACAGGAGAAGTCGCGGGAGCCATCCATTTAAAATGGACGGCTCCCAAAAAGCGATAAACCCCACCGGGGTTTCACGCTCTTAGCGAGGCGTCGGTTTCTAACCGATGCCGACTCGCGCCCACATACAATATCCCGGGCGGGAAAACGATGCCGATTTTGGTACACCCCATCAAGTTACCTGTCATTGCGAGGAGGATGACCCGCGCCAGCGGGGCAGAAGACGCGGCAATCCCAAACATGAAACTCGCGGACCGTACCACCAAGTGAGGGATCGCCACGCGCTGCTGGCGCAGCGCTACTGATGAACCACCTCGATGGGAGCAAGGAGCCATCCAAGCTTCCGGGCTTCCTTGCTTAGATATTTTATTTTTTGGACTTCGTACCGCTCCTGATATTTCCT
>JAKASW010000214.1 GCA_021818875.1 Bacteroidota bacterium | reverse complement strand
CGATCTGAAGTAATTGCTCACGTGCTACTCTGGAGCACCATTAACGATTGCCGATTCATACAGGAGAACAAAACAAAATGCAGAAAAGGTTCGCTACTACCTTAGCCATTCTCGTTGTCTCAATGCTAACTATTACTTACGGTACAGCCTTCAGTGCGGCTTCACGCATCCAGGGCAGAGTTCTCGATTCAAAGACAGGGGAACCTCTGCCCGGCGCCACTGTGATGTTGGTAGGCACGAGTTTGGGGTCCGCATCGGACTTGAACGGCAGGTACTCGATAGTAAGTGTTCCAGCCGGATCTTACACTATCCGGGTCACCTACGTCGGCTATGATCCCGAGAGTGAAAAAATCGTGGTAGGAGAAGATCAGAATATCACTAAAGATCTCCGGTTGATGGCTGTTGCCATCCGGGCAAAGGCTGTTACAGTAACTGCTCAGGCCTACGGTCAGAATGCGGCGATTAACCAGCAGCTCTCGTCCGACAAAATTGAAAATGTGGTTTCCGCCGCCAAAATTCAGGAGCTCCCTGATGCAAACGCCGCAGAATCGGTCGGGAGACTTCCAGGCATCTCGCTCATCAGAGAGGGAGGTGAAGCCGCATACGTTGTCATCCGCGGACTTGCGCCTCAGTATAATGAAGTCCTGATCGACGGCGTGAAGATGCCGTCCACTACTTCGAGTACCCGAAGCACTAATTTGAGCATGATATCGTCGAGCATGTTAGGCGGGATAACGGTCACAAAGGAAATAACTCCCGACATGGACGCTGCAGTTATTGGCGGCGTCGTGAACTTCGATCTTCGGGAAGCTCAGAACACAAACGGGATTCCAAAAGTAAACTTAGAGGCACAGGGCGGTTATGACAATCTGCAAAGTGCACTTGGGCCTTACAAGTTCGTCGCCGACGTCGAGAACAGGTTCTTTGACAATAAGTTTGGAGTCTTCGCAGAAGCAAGCGCGGAGAGAGTAAACCTCACTTCCGACGGGTTTGGCGGCAACTACTATCTTAATGCTCCGAAATTGAATTTTAACAACCCGGTTTCCCTTTCCGATTTCAACCTTTCGTACACACCAAGCATCAGACAGAGGTACGGAGCGACGGTCACGATGGACTACAGGATACCAAATGGCAAAATAGACTTTATGAACTTTGGGAGCATAAGCAATACGAAAAGTGACACCTACGGAGAAACATATTATCTCGACGCCTCACCTGATTATCACTCGTACGGGATTACAGACGCGAGAAATTACCTGAGTGTCATAACGAACCTTCTCGATTTTAAGAAAGACTTCTCGTTCATAAATGTCGATGTTAAAGTGTCGCACTCCTACTCTCAGAACAATGATCCCAATGACATGGGGGTCGGATTTATCCAGGATGCCGTTGGGATCGCCGGACTTGCAAGCGCAAACCCGACTACGGTCCCCGGACAGGCAAAGACTAATCCAGCCAATGCCGATCTTTCAAGCATTGCCAACTACGCCAGTTTTACTTCCGGCAGAGACCTGACCGGCTCCGTCGATTTTCTAAAGCACATTAATTTCTCGCCGCTCGTTACAAGTCAGTTGAAATTTGGAGGGATGTTCAGATATACGTGGAGGCTTCATACCTATACTCAGAGTGACGGCGTATTAAACCAGGGAAGCGGTCAAAACCTGAGATCAGCGATAGTCTCCGCGTACCCCTGGATGGCACAACCGCCTTACAACATTGCGACAAACGGGTCTCAATTTCTGCCGATCACGCTTTTCGAGAGCCCCGGCTTCGACTTTGGAAACTTCCTCAATGGTCAATACACCATGGGACCGGCAGCCAATGTTTCAATGCTCAGAAACGTGTTGGCTGTCTGCCAAAAGAATGGGACGCTTGATTCTTACTCTTACAACAAGTTCGAATCAATGTTCTACAACTATTCGGGTCACGAAGAGGAGAGCGCAGGGTATGCGATGTACACCCTGAATGTCGGACCGGATTTCACATTTCTTCCTGGCGTCAGATACCAGAACTTATACACTTCCTACACGGCTCCACACGGCATCGAATCGAATACCTCACGGACTACTTTCACCGATCAGGACACCACCACGAATGAGTCACATGGATACTGGCTCCCGATGGTACAATTGATGTACCGACCTGCATCATGGTTCCAGGTTCACCTGGCGTATACGAATACCCTTACATACCCTGACTATTCGGCGATAATACCGATGATCCTGCTTAATAACACAAGTGCGCCTCCTTCAGTGACGTGGAATAACTTCGCCTTAAAACCGGGCCGGTCTGAGAACTATGACATCGTTCTCTCCGCTTTTGACAACACGATCGGCTTGTTGTCGGTTGACGGATTCGTGAAGCGCATAACCAACCTACTCCTGGGGGTACAGCAGTACATCATCAACTCGTCGCAATATCTGGATGTGCCCCCGAGTTATAAGGGTGCTCCGATTTACACTTACATCAATAACCCGTACCCTATAGACGACTACGGCGTTGAGCTGGACTGGCAAACTCACTTATGGTACTTGCCGGGGCCGCTTTCCGGATTGGTTCTTTCTGCAAACTACACACATATTTTCTCAAGTGCGAAGTATCTTCTTGCAACAGAAAAAAGCGTGTACGTTCCCAAATACACGCAGACTGAAGTGGACTCATTTTATACTGACCGACTTATCGACCAGCCGAACGATATAGCGAATCTTGCGCTTGGATACGACTACAAAGGCTTCTCAATCCGGGTGTCCATGATCTATCAGTCAAACACCTTTAACAGTCCCGATTTCTGGCCCCAGCTTCGCTCGAACTCGGGCAAATACCTGCGCTGGGACCTCGCAGCCAAGCAATACCTTCCGTGGTCCGGTTTGCAGGTTTACGGCGATATCGAGAATCTCAACGGGGCAAACGAAATTTACTACGTCCAGGGATCCGGGTTTCCCACGAGCGAATCGGAATACGGGATGACCGCCGACCTCGGACTCAGAATGACGCTATAAAAACCGAAAGCAACTGAGTGAACACTTGGCATTATGAAGGAGGTGGTACGGGATTAAATTCGATTAGTTTGATCAGAACCGATTTCATTGCTTCAAGCATTCAGCTTGAATGTGATGGACTCATCAATTACCAAACCAAAAGGAGAATTCTCATGAGGAGAGTTTTAGCCACGGTCTTAGTGGTATTAGCAGTAGCGTTAGTTGTTGCGCCGGCACGGTCTTTCGCTCAGGCACCTGACACAGTCTGGGTACCGGCCACCGTTAGCGGCCAACCTAATTTCGTGAATGATTTTATCAACGGAGACACAACAGCGTCCGGGCAAAGGAATAATCCAAATCGAGTTTACAAGTTTTACGACGACTCGACCTACTACTGGACCGGATCCATCTTTGTCAACAACTTCAATTTGACACTTACGGCACCTGTTCCGGCGGCCGGACATGTGCCTCCGATGATTTATCCCGGCATTCTCAGCGACGGATCGGTCCCTGTGTGGTTCATTGAATCCCTGCACGGTCCGGTAACCATCAAACACCTCTATCTGTCCGGTACCCCTCCAGACAATCGCTCCTACGGAGGTTCCAGAGTACTTGTCGCGACGAGCGGCGACAGCGATGAGGCATTTACGGCCGATAGCTGCGTTTTCGACGACTGGTATTTCCGAACGATAACCGGCGGTGGACAGCGAGATAGTTATTACATAACTAATTGCGTGTTCCAGAACTTGATGTACCCGGACGAACCCTTCTTCGGTGACGGCTATGGGGTTCTGAACGGCGCAACGACTGACACACTCTGGATGGTCAACAATACGTTCTTCGCCTGCAATTCTTACATAATCCTCATCCAGGATCCAAGTCTTTGCAAATACATCCGCTTCGAGCACAACACCGTGTTCCTGACACAGGTCAATCCACTATGGATATTCGAAGCCGTGAACGCCGATATAAGCAACAATGTGTTTTATGGCTGGCTTGGCAGCGGTCAGCAGCCTGCCGAGATAACAGCGGGATACTATGACTACGACGGTCAGAGTTCGTCCCTGATAAGCCTTGACACGCTTCTTGACATTGGGCCAAAGTACGGTATTACCGAGGCAGACAGACATATTACTGTCGATAACAATGCGTATGCGTGGCCGCAAGAGTTGGTAAATGACTTTACTGCCTGGAACGACAGCGTCAAAGCCATTGGAGCAGATACACTTGAACTCGCAATGTCGGAGTTCATGAACCCGCGCACATCGGGAATGTTCGCCGATCATTCAATGTGGCCAAATCTTCAGCAAGCCAATAATGACAGCGTCGATCCAGGGTTCCCTGCTTCGGCGATGCAGCAAGTAAGCTTGCTCTGGCAGTCCGTGTACGATTACCGCAGCGGCGACGCGGCGGCGGCAACATTTGAATGGTGGGTTGTTCCCCCGGGACAGGCAGGTCCGTATCCTGGGTCATGGCCGCTCCTGTATAGTTTGGCCTACACGAACCCCACTCTTCAGAGTGCCGGAACTGACGGCTTCGCATTGGGCGATTTGAACTGGTTCCCGAAGCAGCTTGCGTTATGGCAAGCAGGCAAGGTCAATGCTATCACGATCCCTGTGCAAACTGTACCGTCGAGATTTGACTTGAGTCAGAATTATCCGAATCCTTTCAACCCGTCGACCGATATCAAGGTGACCCTTGACAAGCCCGGCGTCATGAACCTTACGGTTTACAACGTGCTCGGACAGGTTGTGAAAGTGGTTGCCCAAGGATTCAAAGCGGCAGGTACGTACACATACAATGTCAGCATGGACCAGTATGCCAGCGGCGTTTATTTTTACACGCTCCGGCAGGGCTCGAACATTATGACACGTAAGATGCTTTTGCTGAAGTAGGAAACTGAATTCAGTAGGCGAGGTCACTTAACCTCGCCTACTTCCTTTTGGGGTCAGCCCGAAAAGAGACAGCTCTTGGCGGGTCAAGTTCAAAAATGTGGAAGCCGCAATGAAAAAACTCATCACCTCCACCCTGTTCGTAGTAACATTTGTTTTCGCAACCATGCTGGTGTCGCGGGCTCAGAGCGGCAAATCAGGCGCTACAAAGTTTAAGGTTTATACCAACCCTTCCGCAGCCTTCACGTTTAAGTATCAAGGAACGGTTGCAAGGAAGGATTCGAACGAGTGCTCGATCGAACTTCCCCCGGCGGAGAATTCGGGAACCGGAAGAGCGGTCGTCCGCGTCTTTACGAGTCAGAGACCTTTTGTCTATCTTCCCGGGACTTATGGTGGGAAATACTATTTCAGTAGTAACGAAAACAATCTGATGGCCGCAGACCGCGTCACGGGCGATTCGGTAAGCGTAAACGGGTTAAGATTCGCACAAGATTATTGGGCGGTGTACGCCGGGATGGGTCAATGGGAAACGGTCGATAACTGTTACTCGTACTATGATGGCCGGTATTATGTAATTTCTTTGAGCCGGAACCTGAGAACGGGTATGCCGGGAGAAATCGTAAACGGGATTAAAACGTCAAAATCCCTGATGCGGACTACATTGATAGACCGCATGCGCGATACCACAAACACCTACGTCCAAAGTTTCAGCCAGATACTGAAATCATTTTCATTAACGAAGTAAATCCTCCCTGAAAGTCAGTGTGTATCCAAGATGAAGTCAATCAGAACGTTCAGTCTCCTCGTGATCTGCACCTCTCTCTTAAGTATTTCGGCTTATGCTTCTATCCCGACCACCGGCAAGGGGATGTGGATATGGGAAATCTGGGCTGACGAAGGTGGGAACCTGACCGCGATCGTCGACCGGCTGAAATCGTCGGGAGTCACGTGGGTGGCTGTAAAATTGGGCGACAGCAACAGTCTGTGGGATTCCGCCAACAATTCCACCCTCTATCCGTGGGCTTCGAAGTATGGTGGATTCGCTGCTGTTATCGACACATTCCACAATAATGGGATAAACGTTTATGGCTGGCAATACATATACGGTACTAGCAAGTGGGGCGGAGGTGGAACAGAGGCTGGAGTAACAAATGAAATACTCGACATCCCGGGCATAGACGGCTTCATCATTGACGCCGAAGTCGAGTTCGAGGCATCCGGCATGACCGCAGTCGCCGCTCAATACCTCAGCGCTGTCCGAGCAGCTCATCCGAACAGCTTCATCGCGCTCACCTCTTTTGCATCGGTTACCAATCAGCCGATACCATGGACCACCTTCCTGGCGAGATGCAATGCAAACATGCCTCAAGCCTATTGGGCACTAAGGCCAACCGATCCTGTTACAGAATTCAGCAACATGTGGTCTGCCTTCGAAACAGCCGATCAGAATTGGATAAACGAAGGATACCTGGCCTCAATCAAACCGATTGTACCAATCGGCTGCGAAAACCCTGCCGGCGAAACAAGCTACCAAATGCACTACGGTGACATTCAGAAATTCGCAAGCCTGTGTCAGGATACAGGCTATGTCGGAATGAGTCTATGGGAATACTCCGACATGGATTCAATGAATTGGAGTGATTATACGGCAAGCTGGCAAAATCTCCCACCGACCGTTCCTCACGTGACAAACCGGTTCCCTTCCGTTACCGACAGTGTGCCAGCTTACGACAGTATCAATGTATATCTCAATACGGCAATGGATGCATCGACTATGGATTCAGCTTTCTCGATAACTCCCCCGGTCAAAGGGAAGCTCATCATGAACCCTGATTTCACCGCGTGGACGTTTGCACCCGATACTCTTTTGTCATCATCGACTCAATATACGGTTTCGATCGATACATCAGCCGAATCTCTGTTTGGAATCCATTTGCTCCAGCCGTACTCGTTTACTTTTAATACGGGCCCGATAAATCGGGAGGGACCATACATCGTGGCCGCATCGCCTCGAAACGGAGGGAGCTCAGTCTCGAAGTGTTATGTCGAGTTTATCCTGAACGAGCCGATCCACCTGGGCTCGATAGCTTCACAAATAGCCTTTACCGATTCAACCGGCAGAAGCGTGGCATTTTCCGAAGACCAATACAGGGTCACGCTTGGCGGCTTTACTCTCATCGCAATACGTACGGTGTTCAATCTCACCCCTGGCGTGAAGTACTCGGTTACAATGGGAACGGGACTAACGGATTATTACAATATCGCCCTTGAAAAGCCATACACGATAAGCTTCACCTGTGACACATCACAAGCCTCCGGCGGAACCGTGATCGAGGGATTCGAGTCGTCTATCGGCAACTGGCAACAGCCATCAAAGAGCTCCATAAGCTACGGCATTGATACGACCGGAAACAGCTTCGGACTCGCATATAAAGCGTATGACGGTTTTCAATCCGGCAGATCGGAA
>JAKASW010000213.1 GCA_021818875.1 Bacteroidota bacterium | reverse complement strand
GTCGGAACATCAATGGCAACCTGACCGACTACCACCGTTCCTCCTCTCACGTTTACGCCAGTTACGGAAATATCATGGACCCAGACTATCGGCTGTGCCTTGCAAAGTGGCACAAATGCCATGAATACGACCGAGAGACCGGACAAAATTGTAAGCATATTCTTCATGACGCTTTCTCCTCTATAGCAAAACCGGCATCTTCCGCTCGATTGCAGCTTGACGGAGCTGGTCCAAAGATTTCATGGTTCGAAACTGGATCTGAGTCAAAGAGGGAATTAAAGATGTTTATCCGGTAGCGTTGGTGAAACTCAAGGTAAGAGCGAACGATTACATCGCTCCTACCCCATCTTATCGACCTTTCTCTGCTCCTCATACCAATCCGAAATTTGAGAAGGCGTGGATAACCCGCAACTGGACAAATGTTTAGTTCTGGATCGAGGGTGATTTAGGTCATGGACGGGGTTCAGACGGGTCGCTTTTGCACGGCTTTTGCTACCAGCTCGGCCCTAGACCTTACGTGGAGTTTTTCGTAGATGTTGTGCAGATGGAACCTGACGGTGTGGACACTGATGAAGAGTTTTTCCGCAATTGATTTGTACGACTGGCCGTCAACGAGACACTGGAGGACCTCGGTTTCCCGCTGCGAGAGTGAGGCTCTAAGATCGATGTCGCTGCCGCCGCGGAAATAGCCGATAACTTTCCTCGCTATCTCCGGCGACATCGGGACCCCGCCACGATATGCCTGACGGATGGCGTCAAGCAATCTTTCCGAAGAGATGTTCTTGACAATATAGCCGACTGCACCATTGCGGATAGACTGGAATACTTTGTCCTCGTCGCTGTAGACAGTAACCATCAGGATCTCGACCCGGGGATAGCATTCCTTTATTATCTGAACACAGTCAATGCCCGACTTGCCCGGCAGTCCGATGTCCATAAGAATTACGTCAGGGACATTCTCTTCAATACTCTTCAAGACATCTGCACAAGTCCGGCAGGCTGCCACGCACTCGAATCCCTCTGAGTGGTTTAGCAGCCAACACAATCCGTTCCGAATTTCATCATCATCCTCGATAATCGTTACGTGAATGACTCGTTCTTCCGGGGACGCTGCTGTCATAGGATATCAGTCTGAATTGTTCCTTGATCTTTGGTCATGAACGGTTTGCAGTATCGTTCGTACAACTCCATCGTAGTTTTCGATTTTAGAATGTTCAACTGAACAAATGTACTGTTAAGCGCTGAAAGGAAGCTCTGCGTCAATGGTTGTTCCGATGCCGGATGAAGACTTGAGGCTGAAAACTCCTCCCACCGTTTCAGTCCTCATCTTCATGTTTTCCAGGCCATGGCCAAGAGTTGAGACCGCTCCATCGAACCCGCATCCATCATCCTCGATCATGAGCTTGATGTATTTATCATTCAACTGAATCGTGATGTTCACCTTCTTGCATCCGGAATGCTTTATTGCATTGTTCAAACCTTCCTTGGAGATAAGCAACAAGGCTCTGAGAACTTGTGGATCAACTTTCAAAGACTCAATTCGATCATCGATGTTGAATTCTATGGCGATCCCCTTGGCCTCAGAAATCTCAAAGGCAAAGGAACGGAGTCTCTTCAGAAGATCTCCTACAGTCAGGTTCTTTGGATCGACCGACCAGACAACGTCGCTCATCGAACCGACGAGATCCCTGGCATTTGCTCCAATTCGTTCGACCAGCTTGCGTGCAGAATATCCTTCTTCCATGCCTCGGCCTGCCGCAGTGCCAGAGGCGTAGCGAAGGTTCGTTTCAGTCTGCCGTGCTGCAACTTCAGCCATGATTGCAATCCGGGTGAGACCAGAGCCGATATCGTCGTGGAGATCCTGGGCTATCTTGATCCTGGTCTGTTCCATCTTCTCTTTCAATTCCGCATTCTCCCGCATTTGTGCGATCAGCTTCTTCTGGTCTTCTACTTTTTCAATTTCCATCATACGGGTTTTGTAGCTGAGTGACGTCGTGAATATGATGGTCTCGAGGAAGATACCCACCTGCCCACTTGTCAGGGCATTCAAATTTGTGTGCAAAACGCCGATATCGAATTGGAAGAAGGTAATCAGTATCCCAATTCCTCCGCCGAGGGCGGCAACCAGGCTTCCTGTCAGGATCAGGGTAACCAGCACTTTCTTATGACCGATCAATTGAAATATCAGTATCAGGCAATAGATGAATATCCCCGAGATGACGATCATGAGAATATCGTCGAGATCACCCGGCGCGTGCAGAACAAATCGCAACGTGGTGTCGACGAGCACATAGACTACTATGAATCGCTCCAGATAAATAAACCGTCTGAAAATCTTTTTATCCAGTTCGCCGAGGTCGAGAAAATAACGAGCGAACTTCAGATAGAACAGATAAGGAAGGGCGAGTAAAATCGATTTGAGATAAACCCGTATCGATGGGTAATATTCTAATGGCCAAAAGATATCCACATACCTGTTATACCTGATTAGGAAATATGTCGTTACCAGAATCAGATAGAAAAGATAGAAGAGGTATTCTTTCCTTTTGATACCGATGAGTCGCGAAAAAGCAACGTAGACCATCTGCGACAGCATAAACCCGAAGAACAGCATTTGAAGAAAGCGAAAAGTCCTATTCTCATAATTTCTGCGGTAAAAAGCACCGAGGAGCGACTTTTTGCTGGAGATACTCACTCGTTCAAATTGAGTATCGTAATCCGGGGTTGAGAACAGACAGACGAAGTACTGGATTGTAGCGTGCGTAGGAATAACAAGTGTAACAGTATTTAATTCAGGAGCGGGAACAGTGGTGTTCTTTTCTATGGCGAGCCCACCGCATCGGAGGGCAACTTCCCCGTTTTGAATTTCATAGACGCGTATGACCCCGAAATATCCAACGCGAAGATACGCCGTTGCTGCGACTGAGTCCAGATTCTCCAGAGAATATTTCAGCCAGTAATGTGCGCGCACGCCGTACTTGTTCACAGCCGCTGAGAGTCCACCCGGCCGATCTGCAAACGTCTTGTCTTTCACATCTTTTAGTGATAAATCCCGGCTGAAGTCCACATAGTAACTCATCGAGGATGTGCACACGACATGAGGCAGACCTCTTATGTCCACCTGAGGGGAAGGAGCGGTCGCGCGTGATTCTTTGCACGTGACCAGACAAAACATCAGGCATAATATGATATTAACTTCGGAGCGTCGCACTGAACGATCTCGTTGGTTCAATAGTCAGAGAATCTTCCCGCACTTCTCTCACATTCCTTGCAACTCTATGGACGTACTTCATGCTCGATCGCTGCGAAGGCAATCCGACATGCCAGGCTGTTGCGCTGTCAATCTACGGATGAATTCTCTCAATCTTCCCTATCGATCCCTCTCTCCTCCTCATATCGACACGAAGATTGACATGAACTGTCTTACCTGCAACTGAACGAATGTTCAGTTCTGGATCACGGGTGATTTACATCATGGATGGGGATCAGACGGGTCTTTTTTGCACGGCTCTTGCCACCAACTCGGCTCGTGACCGGACGTGGAGCTTTTCGTAGATGTTGTGAAGATGGAACCTGACGGTGTGGACGCTGATGAAGAGTTTTTCCGCGATTGATTTGTATGACTGCCCGTCGACAAGACACTGGAGCACCTCGGTTTCCCGCTGCGAGAGAGATGCCGTTAGCCCGCTGCTGCCGCTGTTTCCACGAAAATAGCCGATGACTTTCCGCGCGATTTCCGGCGACATCGGCACCCCGCCGCGATATGCCTCACGGATCGAATCAAGGAGCCTCTCGGAAGAAACGTTTTTGACTATGTACCCGACTGCACCGTTTCTTATGGACTGAAATACCTTTTCTTCCTCGCTGTACACAGTCACCATCAGGACTTCGACCCTTGGAAAATTTTCTTTTATAACCTGGACGCACTCAATCCCCGATTTGCCGGGAAGACCAATATCCATGAGTATAACATCAGGAGTGTTTTCTTCGATGCCCCGCATTGCATCTGCGCAGCTCCGACACGCAGCTACGCACTTGAACCCCTCTGAGTTGTTGAGCAGCCAGCAAAGGCCCGTACGAATCTCATCGTCATCTTCGATAATAGTGACACGTATTACTCTTTCTTCTTGCGGCTGAGTCGACATAGAATGATTGTTTGAACTGCTCCTCAAGCTTTGGTCCGGCTGAGATCGTGGTCTCATCAATGCAACTCCATCCTAATTGGTGATTTCAGAAAGTTCAACTGAATAAATGTACAGTTACGCATGCAAAGGGAGCTCTGCCCCGATGATGGTTCCGTTGCCGGATGAAGATTTGATGTCGAATTTCCCGCCTGCCTTTTTAGCTCTCATCCTCATATTTTCCAAACCATGGCCGAGTTTCTGGCTCGCTCCATCGAACCCGCATCCGTCATCCATCAGGTTGAGCCGGATGCAGTTGTCACTCACTTGCAACGAGACGCTCACTTTCATGCATCTCGAATATTTGATCGCATTGTTTAATCCCTCTTTTGATATGAGCAACAAAGCTCTGAGTATTTGCGGATCGACTTTCATCGACTCAATTTTCTCATCTGCGTTGAATTCTACGGCGATCCCCTTGGCCTCTGAAATCTCAAAAGCAAAAGACCGGAGTCTCTTCAGAAGATCTCCTACAGTCAGGTTCTTTGGATCGACCGACCATACCACATCGCTCATCGAACCGACAAGCTCCCTCGCATTGACGCCGATGCGTTCTACGAGCCTGTGTGCGGAATATCCTTCGTCGGAGCCGTTGCCCGTCGAAGATATCGCACTGGGGCTGCCGTTGATTTCAGTCTGCCGGGCGGCCACTTCCGCCATCACGGCAATTCGCGTCAAGCCCGACCCGATGTCGTCGTGAAGGTCCGTGGCAATCCTCGCCCGCACTCGTTCGATCTCGAGTAGCCGGTTCACCCTGATCTTAATGACCGTGTAAACCATGGAACCGAGGATGATTGCGGCACCAAAGATAAACCACCACCGCTGCCAGTATGGCGGAATAATGCTGAATGAAAGTGATGCGACATTCGAGCTCTGAATCCCGGAAGGTTCCAATGCCCGTACCCTGAAGGTATAATTGCCCGGCTTGAGAGATACGTAGGTCACCGCGTGAGCATGTGGTGCATATCGCCAGCCGTTGTCGACCCCTGCAAGCGAATACCGGTACGCAAGGTCTTTGCCGTCCCGTAGACTGATCCCCGCAAACACAAAAGTCACTGTGTTCTTGTTATACGCCATCCGAACATTTTGAGTTATGGGGAGTTCTTCTCCATTGACGAGAAACCTCGCAAGTTTGACGACTGGATGAGATCTCGTGAAGTTCTCCCTGGCTATGTCGTTTATCGTCGTACCCGCGGCGGTGCAAATCCATTCCAGACGGGAATTGCTCACTCCCAGAGAATAAACAGGGACCCTTTCTCCGATCAGATGAAGACTCCGTTTGCCGGGATCATCGATCGTTATTCTCTGGGCTCCAAGCTGGGTACCAACCATGATCCCTTTTTCACCATCTCTGCATATTGCCCACACGCCGTTGCTGATGAGACCGTCTTGCGCAGTAATATTTTCAAATCTGCCGTCACGCATTATCGACAGACCTCCGAACCTGGTACCAATCCAGATATTGCCTTTGGCGTCCTGAGCGATCGCGCGGACCGAATTATCCGCCAAGCCGTCGGCGACGGTGTATAGGCAAGTCGAAAATTCCTTTGTGAAGGGATGAGAGATTTCCGCCAGTCCACCAAGGTATCCGCCAAACCAAAGGTTCCCACTGGAATCTTCAAACATTGCACGGATGGATTTGTCCGGAAGGTTTTGTGCGATAAGCTTAACCGCTCCTTCATCTTTTCCAGGATTTGCATCCACCGTAAGCAAGCCGATTCCGTTCAAGCTGCACCAGATTCTGTTTTCTCTATCGACCATGAAACACAGGAATGTATTTGGGCGAAACCATCTTGCAGCCGAGTATGTCCCCCCATATCTCAAGAAAGATGGACCGTCCAACTTTGGTTGGATCACGAATGATCGGAACGTGCCGGTCTGGGAACATAGCCAGATGTTCGACCCGTCCGTAATCCGAAAAGAGAGAATTGGGTGCCTCAGCCTGAGCCGGTCAAATGTGTGAAGATAGTCGGCAATACCACCCGACCTGTCACGCCAGACTTCTAACAAACCCTTCGCGGTGATAGCCCAGATATGACCGTGGTCATCAGATGCGGCTTCTGAGTTGTCAATCACCTGCCATGACACACCGGTTTTGAACGTACCTGTATTCTGATTGCCGAGTTTGCAGAGGCTGCCGCTTCCGAGCCATAGGTCGCCCTCCGTGTCATACAGTCCCGAGAGCACATTATTGCTCGGGAGCCCGTTCAAAGTCGTGTAATGGATCGGCGACTCAGTACCGAATCTTTTTTGGTCAATCTTGTACAACCCGTCACTCCCTCCAATCCAAAGATTGCCCCGACCATCATCCAGAAGAAATGTCGCGGGAACTGAGGTAGCGGCGACCATCGCTTTGTTATCGGAATAGTCAACTATGGTTCCATTCGCGAGGCCCAACCATAACTTTTTAAGCTTACCTAACGCGTAGACGCTGACCGCGGAGCCTTTCATCCACCTGTCCGTCAAGAAATGGGTCTCACCGTTAGCCAGGTTATAACTAGTCAAGCTGCCGTACGAGTCAAGAATTAAGAGACTATCTCCTTCACAGCTTACCTGGTTGAAAGACCTTCCTGAAAATTTCCTGGTGACAGGCGATGAGAAACCTCCTCTAAGCATGAAGACACCGTCTGCAGTTGCGCAATAAAGTGTGCCATCATCGCCCTGCGAAATTGAGCTGACCCTTTCCGACCAATCGCTGTTCCCTAATTTGTAGTTTGTGAATACCCCGTTCGCAAATCTGCTCACCCCACCGCCCAGGGTCCCAATCCACATCACTCCCTTATGGAAACGGTCCTCAACAACGCAGTTGACCCAGCTTGAAGCGAGACCATTCACAACAGTATAGTTCTTGAAGACCTCTCCGTCATAGACGCTTATTCCGTCAGTGGTGCCGATCCACAAGTTGCCGTAAGAATCCTGGTACAGCGTGGTTATCCCGTCTGAAAGTAGTCCCTCTCTCACCGTATATGACCTGAATGGAAGCAGCTGGCCATAAGCTATTCCCATTGTGGAGATTCCGAAAAAAACAAAGGCAAGCAGACCTCGACGAACCCACCGGGCGGTCATTCGATGCAAGACAGAACTTCTCTTCTGCCTCATGGTTCTCCTGCTTCTCTCTTCGTCCTCTTCACCGGAAAAATAGCATTCGTACAGAACAA
>JAKASW010000006.1 GCA_021818875.1 Bacteroidota bacterium | reverse complement strand
TGGAGTTCCGCGTCGACATGGGCAGGCGGTGTTGTACCGACAAGTTCCGACAGCGTGGAGATTTTGGGAACTGACTCGGTGACTTGCGCGAACGGAGATACCTGCGCAAGCGTAACGTTGGACGCCGGTGCAGTTCTTACCACTACCAAGACGAACGGTGGGACTATGCCAGCCACTGCGTGGACGGCGGCAACGACCAGTACAGTTGTATATCATGGTCCTTCTCCGATCAATGCAGCTTATCCATATGGGAATCTGACTTACTCAACTGTGGCACCTGGTGGAACCAGCGGAGCAGTTAGCGGCGATCTGGTTGTAAAGGGAGATTTGACAGTAAATGGAGTAGGGACCGGCGGCAATAATGCCGTAAGAGGTGTTGATGTAGTTGATTCGAGTGTGCAACGAATAATCACTATTATGGGGAATGTAAACTTAACCACTCCGATATCAACCATCGTTGGTGTTTGTGACCCCTTGAACAATGCCGCCGACACAATTCCCGCCAGTTGCACATGGAATATCGGTGGCAACGTAAATCTAACAGGCGGCGCAGCAAGTAATAAATTCGTGCTCTTTGCGAATACGGGAGTTTTTTCCGGAACGGCTACCTTTAACATAAGTGGAGACCTAAACATAGGAAACAGCAGCACCATTTTGTTCGGTAGTCAAGCAAACGCGAATCTATCAACAGGGATTATCAATCTCAAAGGAAACTTTGTGCAGGATGGCCCGATTTCTATCCCGTCAGAGAAAACAGGATCGTTACAAGTGAATTTTGTGGGTTCAACCTCTCAGGGTTGGTCCGGGGGAGCTGGATTTGCGATATCGTCTTTGAAACTTAATGTTGGAATCAACAATGCGGCTGGTGTAATCTTAGATGCACCGATAGTTTTCAACAATAACACAAGCCTTATGCTGACAAAAGGAAAGCTATCGACAGACACGACGAATATCTTGACAGTAAGCGGGACAGGCAGTATTTCTGGAGCCACCGCTTCGAGCTATGTTGATGGTCCGCTGGCATTGACGTATTCGGATACGGGCTCACAGATTTTTCCAATCGGATCCGCGACAGCTTATCGTCCGTTGACATTAAATGCTACTGCGATAGCAGGGTCGGGTACTATAACTGCTATGCAGACCGATGCCAATCCGGGAAGCACAAGTCTCCCTGCCGGTGTCGAGAGCATCTCGAAAGTGAGATACTTCACAGTAAAACCCGCCGCGGGAATTACGGCATTGACAGGTAATGTGACCCTTTCCTGGGGATCAGATGATGCTGTTAACGATTTAAGCGGTGTCACGGTGGTAGAAGGAACGCATGGTGGAGCATGGACAACCGCAGACAATTCCGGCGGCACGACGGGCACCTTGAGTGCTGGCACAGTGACCGGAAATGGCTTCACTTCATTTAACGATTTTGTCCTCGGGTTTGCGTCTCCTGTCGTAAAGAGCAACGGTACCGGTGGCGGTGCTTGGAGCTCGACGTCGACATGGCAGGGAAGCGTCGTCCCAACAAGTTCCGACAACGTAGAGATCTTAGGAGCTGACTCAGTGACCTGCGCGAATGGAGATACTTGCGCAAGCTTGACCTTGGACGCCGGCGCAGTGCTCGTTACTATGAAAACAAATAGTGGAACCATGCCTGCGGCCTCATGGTCTGCTGCAACAACTAGTACTGTTGTTTACGATGGACCTTCTCCGATCAGTGCGGCATACCCCTATGGTAACTTAACCTATTCTACAGTAGCGACCGGTCCGCTTAGTGGGGCGGTTAACGGAAACCTAACTGTGAACGGCGACTTAACGGTAAATGGAGCGGGGACCAGTGGAAATAATGTTGTCAGAGGTGTTGATGTAGCTGATTCCAGCGTGCAGCGAACAATTACAGTCAAGGGTAATGTGAACCTGACTACTAAATTGGCATCGATCGTAGCTGTCTCCGACCCTGTTAACGCGGCGAGCAATATGGTTACTGCGAGTTGCACCTGGAATATCGGAGGCAATGTAGTTCTTTCGGGCAACTACCCTGTTAATAAGTTGAGTCTCTTTGCGAATCAGGGTACATTTACCGGAACTGCGACTTATAATATTAATGGGAACCTGGTAATAGGAAGCGGCAGCCAGTTGTTATACGGGACTCAGTCAAACACCAAGCCGTACGGAACCGGGATCATTAATCTCAAAGGGAACGTGATTCAGGACGGCGGTATTATAATGACGAACAGCGCCACAAGCGGGTCGTTGACAATTAATCTTGATGGTTCAAGTTCTCAAAGTTGGTCGGGAACTGATAGCACTTTCGGGTTCACATATTTGACGCTCGATGTGGCAATCAACAATGCGGCGGGTGTAGTCCTCGGTGCGCCCAGAACTTTCAACAACAATACAACCCTTACACTGACAAACGGTAAGGTATCTACAGACACGACGAATATTTTGATGCTGAGTGGCACTGGAAATATTTCTGGAGCGAGTGACTCCAGCTACGTTGATGGTCCTTTGGCATTGACCTATTCGACAACGGGCTCCCAGACTTTCCCAATCGGATCCGCCACAGCATACCGTCCCCTGACACTGAACGCGACTGCAATAACGGGATCGGGTACCATAACCGCCTTGCAGACTGATGCTAATCCCGGAGGCTCGATCCTTCCCGCCGGTGTCGAGAGCATTTCGAAAACAAGGTACTTCACGATTACACCCGCTGCCGGGATCAAAGCATTGACAGGTGATGTAACCCTTTCATGGGGACAGGACGATTCCGTAAACAATCTGACTGAAGTTACTGTGGTAGAGGGCACTCATGGTGGAGCATGGACATCCGCGAATAATTCCGGCGGCACGACAGGTACCTTGAGCGCCGGCACAGTGACCGGAAATGGGTTCACTTCGTTTCATGATTTCGTGCTCGGAAGTACATCAGCGTTACCTGCAGTGCCCACTCTTGTCTCGCCGGCGACGAACACGACCAGCGTGCCACGTTTGGCGACTTTCGAGTGGAGTCCGGTGACGGGAGCCACTAAGTACGAATTTCAGGTTGCCACCGATTCTTCCGTCTACACATCTGGCGACTCGGCCACTGCGTTCAAGATACAGGATGTTGTTTTTGACACCACTGTGACGGCTCCGGATACGTCTTTGCATCTGTCTGTTCCACTCAGTACATCAACGAAGTATTACTGGCATGTGAGTGCCACGAGCACTGTGGGGACCAGCGGTTATGCTAAGCCCGTAGCGTTCACTACGGGTACCGGGTTAGATGCGATCGTTGGCGAGCCTAACGAAATTCCGAGAGAATTCACGCTCTCTCAAAACTATCCAAATCCTTTCAATCCAACTACGGTTATCCAGTATGCTCTTCCGAAGGTCGAGTATGTACAACTGAATGTGTACAACGTCCTGGGCCAGAAAGTCGCTTCCCTCGTGAGCGAGCCGCAAAGTGCCGGGTACCACGTCGTGAACTTCAACGCAGATCGTTTTGCAAGCGGTATTTACTTCTATGTCATCAGAGCAGGAAATTTCGCCGCGACCCGCAAGATGCTCTTCCTTAAATAGTCCCAAATCAACGGGGGACGGGGAATCCTGCCTGTCCCCCTTTTGTTTCAAATATGACCTGACCCGTTTAGTAGGCGCGTAGTCTTTATGATGAGACTGTAGGATTATCAGCGTATGGCGAGCCTGACTTGTGGATGTACGCATATCCTGCGAATGCGGATGAAGGCAAGCATTGTCGATCTTTTGGTAATCACTCAGAGTTATATTCGCCGCCGCCTGCGGCGTCATTGCAGCGAAACATGTCCCGGTAGGTTTCAAGCCGGAATCCAGAAGCTGGATGCCAGCGAGTTTACCCCGGTGCCTGACACGGGGCTGGCACGGCGGAACGATACCATCACGCTTGCATCGAGGAGTGTTCATTGGCCTCGGTGCGAAAATGTTACTCTCAAGAAAGGTTCAATGATGTGAGCACGGCCGTACTTTCTAATATTGTTAAGTTGTTGAAAAAGAGTTCTTCAGAAATTTCTTTTGTGAAGATCCTGATCGTTATCGCTTTCATGTTTACCCAATCTTCCACGGTCTTCGCGCAGGATACACTTTATGTCTTCAATGTCGATAGTTGTTTTCAGAATACTCCCGCCTTTTACACCAACTATGGAGAATATGTCACTGCTTATGGATATGATTTCTTGAAGATGGCCGCTGTACTTCAGGGAATTGTAAACAGGGACTCGGTGGGGAATAAAATATTCTACATGTACCATGGAGACCATCCGGTAACTCCCAACTTCAACCCCGACCAGTTCTGGTTGAATTATCTATCTCAGCCGGGAAATTATTTGTCCGGTTACACAAAAATTTGGATTAATCCGTCTACGGACAGCTTCTACACTGATTTGCTATCTCGTTTCAAGGATAAGATAAAGGGCGTCGTACTCTGGACCGACAGCATTCCGGCGACTTCAAATGTTGCATCCACCATCTGCGGGGTGGATGATTATCTCCCCGCCGTGAGGGGGGGTGAGCTCGACTCGATGCTGGTAAAATATCTGGGGAATCTTCCCACGATAGATCTTGCATCGGAGTTCGCAGGGAGTTACGCAACTATACCGGGGACCAACATCCCAACATCTGGAAGCAAGAAATGCGATGCCTATCTCTGGGCAATTGACAAGTACATAAATACCGGCTTGGTGAACCCCACATGTGTTGTGTATGCCGTAGATGCCTGGTCGCCGCTTAGGGGACAGAACGATCAGGTCGTATATTCGGACAGTCTGTTTTGGCGCATGTTGATAAATGCCGATTACTATATTGCAAACAAGGGGTTCTTTGTCGATCTGTGCCCCGATACACGGATTCCGAACGATGATCCCACTCAGCCGCTGGGCACTGATTATCAGACTTTCCAAAAAGTCCTCGCGGCTCTAAGGGCTGAGGCAGATACATCTATAATAACGGCCGGTGGCTTTGTGCCATGGCATTTCAAATATACAAATGGTACGCAAGCGGATGCGGTCCATCAGGAGTGGAACACCGTTAATCTGTTCTCATCGTATTTTGCCCAGCTCGATGCCCTCGATGTAGGACTCGCCAACGCTTCCCTTTATCAGCATGTCCCATTGGACCCGAACCTTAAGCAGAACAACGACCAGGGGCTAAGTAGAAGCACTTATAGTCCCGATACGAACTATGTCTGTTTCTATATGGGGGACTACGATAGTTCGCCGTGGGTATCAAGCAGGCTCCCCAATTTGTGGAACAGCAGCGGTCGTGGCACAATCCCTCTCGCATGGGGACTGGATCCCGATCTCTCTACGAGGATCCCGCAGGCATTCGACTACTATTATGAAACGGCGACGAAGAATGATTATTTTGTTTCTGCAGATAACGGGACAGGTTATCTGAACTCCATCGAGCTTCCCTCGCAATACATCCCGTACTGGGTAAACTACGCACAGAGGCTCTTCAAACAATTTGATCTTAGCATCGCAGGTTTTGTAATTACGGGTTACTCCAGTAGTCTTCCTCAGTCGTTGGAGACGGATTATACAATGTTTGCAACTAACGGAGTAGGAGTTAATACTCAGGGAGCGCAGTTGCTCGTTAATAATGTACCGTTTGTGACGGTTCATGATCTTGGCACTCCAACTCCGGCAAATCCTACTCAGGTTGAACAATCGCTGTACACTCTATTCAAAGGGCTAGGAACCGGATATGTGATGTTTGTCCGTACGGTACTTGCAAATCCAGCGACGCTCGCAAGTGGCGTTGCACTGCTAAACAAGGACTACCCTAACCTGCACGTAAAGGTCATAGATCCTTACACAGCTTTTCGGTACTACCAGCCGGCATCGGCGATTGTAAGCCCAAATGGAGCCGGAGAGATCCCGGGAGCTTTTCGGTTGTTTCAAAATTATCCTAATCCTTTCAATCCCTCCACGCTCATCAAGTACGCTCTACCAAAAGCTCAGATGGTGACGCTGAAGATCTATAATGTTCTCGGCCAGGAAGTCGCAACACTTGTCGACGAGCATCAGAGAGCTGGTTACCACGAAGCAAACTTCAACGGAGACCATTTTGCCAGTGGAGTCTACTTTTATATCTTGAGAACCGACAACTTCATGTCGATTCACAAGATGATTCTCCTCAAATAAGGACACTTTTCTTTCCCTCATTAGATCTCTTGGCTGCAAGGTTTTGGGCATTAAAAGCAGAGACTTCTGCTACCCGCAGATCTCGCTGATCTCCACAGATTAAAATCATCAGCGAAAGTCTGTGTCATCCGCGGGAGACTCTCTTGGTTTCGAGTGTGCCGGGTTGGGTCTTGGGGCTGAAGAGAGTCTGCTCCATTCCTCAAGTCAAAGGAAATTTAACCTGGAGGGAAACTTTCGGCATGAAAGCACTCAACACAAGTAATGAACTACTCCAGTTCTCAGAGGAAAAGTTGGAATGGCATTTATCAGCTTACTTTAAAAGAAGGTGGTCTATGTGAAAACCTATTATACTCTATTGAGCCTCATTTTGATTTTTCTTTTCGAAGTCACTGCCCGTGCACAGGAAAAAAGATTTGAGCCAGCGGTGGACAACTCCAGGCATCAGGTCGCGATCGCTTCAAATGAGAAGGACGGATCGAGTGCGTCATCGCACGAGAGGATCAACGATCCACAAGGCTCGGGTAAGATCCATGGCCGGGTTAGGGATGCCAAGACCGGGAGTGCTCTTCCTGGTGCAACCGTGCTATTGAAGGGGACAAGCCTGGGAGCGTCGACCGATCTAGAGGGAAGGTATTCGATAACAGGTATTCCCGCGGGGTCATATACAGTTCGGACAAGTTACGTGGGTTATGATAGTCGGGAAGAGAAGGTGACGGTAACGAGTGGTTCGAATATCACCGTGGACGTGAGGCTTGAGGCAGTAGGTTTGAGGGGGAAGGAGGTGGTAGTCACTGCACAGGCAAGTGGGCAGAACGCAGCGATAAATCAGCAGTTGACATCGCAGAATATAGTCAACGTGGTATCCGCCGCGAGGATACAGGAGTTGCCGGATGCCAACGCCGCAGAGTCTGTAGGGAGGCTTCCTGGTGTTTACGTATTGAGATCAGGAGGCGAAGGCTATCAAGTGGCGATTCGGGGACTCCAACCGAAATACAACGAGGTTGAGATTGATGGCGTGCGGATGGCGGCGACTAACTCAGGGAATCGAAGTGTGGATCTCAGCATGATATCGTCAAGCATGCTGAATGGAATTACCCTTTACAACACGGTAACTCCCAATATGGATGCGGCTGTCCTCGGCGGTGTGGTAAATTTCCAATTGCCTGAAGCAAGGCGGTCTCCCTCCGGTGCACCCGAAGTTGACTTATCATTGCAAGGAGGGTACAAAGAGCTAACCTCCGCTTACAATCCCTATAAGTTTACTGCGAACATCGGAGACAGATTTCTCAACAATCGCTTGGGAGTCCTTGTCGAAGGAGTCGTCGAAAGAGTAAACCTGGCCGGGGACAATCTAAGTGCCGGGTACAATCTCGCAACAAGAAACTTCGGTGTTCCTAACAGGTTACTGTTCAGCAGCATGACTACTACGTTCAGCCCGAGGAACAGGATGCGATATGATGCGAGCGTCATTCTGGATTATAGACTTCCAAGGGGCAAAATCGACCTGATGAGTTTTTTCAGTCGAGGGCATACAAAGACACAAAGTCTAAGCCAAAATTACAGCCCAGCCGGGAACAGTCTAAGCTACGGAGTAGGGTATGCACCAAACAGATTGGATGTCGTTACCAGTCTCCTGGATTTCAGGTATAATATTCTTTCATTCGATATGGATGCGAAGATTTCCAATTCGTTCTCCCAAAATATTAACCCAGGTTCATGGAGTATGGATTTTCTGCAGGGCGCTGCCGGAGTAAGTGGTATTTCGACGAGTTTGAGTCCTGTGCAGGTAGCTCAACAGATACAGCCATATATCAATCCCGGCAATTTGCTCTGGAACGGATTTAGCGTCAGCGACAGCTATCTCAAGCAAAGGGACCTCACAGGCTCGATCGATTTTCAGAAGGACTTTTCTCTTTCCAGCCTGTTATCAGGAAACGTAAAATTCGGTGGCTCATACGAAAACACGTATCGGTATTATAATTACAGTCAAGGAGGAGGATCATTCTACAGTGCTGTAGACGTGGATGACCGCGTAGCTGTTCTACAGGCTTTCCCATGGATGACGCAGCCGCCTTATAATATTCCGGACAACGGGATAGAAGATATTCCACTCACACCATTTGAGTCGCCCGGGTATAATTACGGACATTTCCTTAACGGGAATTATCCGATGGGTCCGGCCGCCAATGTCGGTATGATAGCTCACGCAATACAATCGGTAATGACTTATGTACAGAACAAATACAAAAGTGCTAATCCCTATTACAGTCCCTCCGAATATGCTTCCGGCGCAAGCGATTACCATGGAAACGAGTATAGAAGCGCGGGGTACATCATGGGAACCTTGAACATTGGTCCAGATATTAGCCTTGTACCCGGCGTAAGGTACCAGGGCCTTGAAACATCATACAGAGCAAGCCACTATTATGATGCCGCTGCGCCAAATACTTACCCTGAGCCTCTCCCTCATACAGATACCACCGTCGACCAGTATCATGGCTATTGGCTCCCTGATGTTGATCTTACCTATAGGCCTCTTTCATGGCTTGACTTACACGCTGCCTACTACAACACGATCACTTATCCGGACTACGGCGAGATCATCCCGATTATCGACGTAAACACAAATGGTGCAGGCTTGGTGACATGGAACAATTATGCGTTGCAGCCTGCGAGAGCTCAAAACTACGACCTCGCGATAGCTTTTCACAGCAACGCCATCGGCCTGGTTGAAATAAATCCGTTCCTTAAACAGATCGACAACCTGATTTTTTCACAGGCCACCTATATCAGTAATCCTTCACTATATCCTGGCCTCCCCGCCAATACGCGGGGGTATGCTCTCAGCACGGCCATCAACGACCCTTATAGAGTGAACGTCTGGGGGACAGAAGTAGAATGGGCGACTCACTTCTGGTATTTGCCTGGTCCGTTAAGCGGCCTTGTGTTTGACATAAACTACACTCACATCTTCTCAGGTGCGAAGTATCCATATTCGCTTCAGCGGAGAGGGCCGCCCCCGTTCTACGCCCCGGTGGTTGTCGACACTTTTTATACCGACAGACTGGTTGATCAGCCTAACGACATAGTTAACCTTTCATTTGGTTATGACTACAATGGTTTTTCGGCCCGCATTTCGTTAATTGATCAGGCGAACATCTTCACAGGACCCAACTTCTGGCCGGAACTCCGCACGTACAAGCAGAGATATGTCAGATGGGATTTTGCTGCGAGGCAATTATTGCCGTTGCCGGGCCTTTCAGTATTCCTAGACCTGAACGATCTCAACAATGCCAGTGATACATATATAGACCCCGGAAACGGATTCCCATCATCCCAGGATACTTACGGTCTAACTGCCGACTTAGGAGTTCGTTGGAGTCTGCAGTAGCCAGTCCTTCCAAGGAGGTGGTGACAAAGCAATCAACACAACAACCAATCTTTCATTCTTGATTTATGGTCATTTCAAATTCTTTTTCAGGCGGGGAGTCATTCGGAGTAAAGATTCAGCAAAAGGAGACAAATTATGAAACTAGCAGTAACCACTATCTTCATGATTGTAGCAGCATCGCTTGTGTCTGTGCCAGGCGGCTTGTATGCGCAACTGGTAAAGGGTGACACAATGTTCGTCTACCCCCAACCGGTTGGGAACCTCAGTGAAGCCATCATGGGCGACACGACTTCCACCGGGCAGCGCGCCGATCCAAATCGTGTCTATGTTCTTTTCGGCGGCACGGACCAGGACACTTCGATATACTATTTTGATAACATCATACGTATGTATAACAACATCACTATTGTCGGCGTGCCTGACCCCCAAACGGGAATGCTTCCGGTAGTCGCTCCTATCTACAATATCGACGGAAACATTCCGAACACTCTAATGAATTGCTACGGTTCGAAATCTACAGTTGTTCTCAAGAACCTTTTCTTCATGGGCAAGGCACCTACCGGAGTAATGCAAACCGTTCAGTTTGTCGGAATCAACGGGGATAGCTCGACTCTCAGGGTAGATAATTGCGTCGTCAGTTCGATGACGAACTCTGCCCTTCATGTGTTCAACATAAATGCGCCGTATGTCAACCTCTTCGTGACCAATTGTGAATTCAGAAACATCCAGACTCCGCAGATGAACGGAGCGGCGGTCGCCTGGTTCAATGCCAAGGTCCCATCCGATTCGATTGTTTTTGTGAACAACACTCTGTTCTGCACCGAGAGGTCGATCGTGGGTGAGGCCGGATATTGCGCAAACCTGATACTCAACCACAACACAATCTTTTGCACTGCTGATCCGCCGCTCGATTCACCAGAAGCAATTCACGAGGTCATTACCAACAACATATGGTACAGCGATTTTGCCGGCGGTCTGGACTCCGCCTACATGAACAAGGGGAATATTTACAACCTTAAGGACAGAAGGCCTGCGGATATTGCGTTGGATTCTCTCACTGATTTGGCAGCCCCGCCTTATTCCCTAACCGAAGCAGACCGGGCGGATACGATCATGAACAATGTCTACTACTGGAATGGCGACCTCTATAAGCTCTGGACCGCGATAACTGATACTTCTCATGATCCGGGTTTGGTTACGACGCCTGTCTGGATGGACAGCATTACGCAGGACATGTTTACCGACAAGAAGGCGTGGCCGCTCATGTATATGGCTAACAACGACAGTATTGATCCGGATTTCAACTCCACGCTTGTAACACCGACCATGAACAGTCTGGTTAATTGGATTGACTTATGGTGGTCACAGAAGACGACGGGGACTTTCCTATACTCTCAGGATACGCTCAATCCGGCATATATTTTCAGCGAGATACCCAGCGATTGGGCGAGTAAGCAGAACTATCCAGTTCCTGAAAACTTGTCTTACTCGAATGAAGCCCTGACTTCAGCCGGCACTGATGGATTTGCCATCGGTGACTTGAACTGGTTCCCTGCGCAATGGAAATTGTTTGAAGCCGGCAAAGTCAACGCCATAGAGACACCGGCCAAGCAAGTTCCCACCGAATTCACTCTAAGCCAGAACTATCCCAATCCGTTTAACCCATCAACGGATATCAAGTTTGCTTTGAACCAAGCTGGTGTGATGAGTCTGAAAATTTATAATGTCCTCGGACAATTGGTACGCGTTGTAGCTCAAGGATACAAACCAGCGGGCCAATACACGTACAACGTCACCATGGATAAGTATGCCAGTGGTGTATACTTCTACACGTTACGACAAGGATCGAACATCATGACTCGCAAGATGCTCCTCCTCAAGTAGCGGGAAGCGATGAGCCAAGGCGCTGCTACTACTCAATTATTCAAGCCCCATGTACAGATTCGTTCGGGAGAATGACAACACTACTTGCAGGCAAGCAAGATAAATAACCAATAAGTTGAAGGAAGTCTTGCGACACCGCTGACTCCAAAGAGAAACCTGAAAGTGACCTAAATGGAAAAAACAGGTAACACCGATTTGTCGAGACGAAAGTTCATGCGCACAGTTGCGCTCGGGACGGCAGTTCTCGCATACGGTCCAAAACTAATACGCTACGGCAGCCTCGGTGGTGCATTCCTTCCAAAAACAGGCCCGGCCAGTTTAAGGTTTGGAATGAATCAGAACTGGCTTTTCGGTGGGAAGTTCAACCCGGATGCGCTGAGCCCGCAGTTCGATGATTCCGGTTTCTCGAAAGTCACGCTGCCACATTGCGTGACGGAGTTATCCTGGGATAACTGGAACCCCGATACTTGGGAACATCTTTGGATCTATCGCAGACATTTTGACCTTCCACCAGGTAGCAAAGGGAAACGTGTATTCTTGAATTTCGAGGGAGTCATGGTCGGTACGACTCCGGTTGTCAACGGACACGCGTTTCCCCAGCACCTTGGCGGTTATCTGCCTTCGAGGTATGAAATCACCGATGAGGTCACCGACACTGGTAACATATTGGCAGTGCAAGTCGACTCTCGGTGGAGCAACGTACCGCCGGAAGGATCTCCTGGAGGACCCGCATCGATTGATTACCTTGAGCCAGGAGGAATCATTAGAGATGTCTACATGCAGGCGGTGCCGCAGATCTTCATCGAGGATGTCTTCGCGAAACCGGTAAACGTCTTGGATGCTAGTAGGAGAATAGAGGTCAACTGTACCATTAATGCAGCGGGTGCCGTGCCTAAGAATGTTGAGCTGCAGGTAGAACTCCGTAACCGCAGCAAGGTAGTCGCTGGAACTCGTGAGAAAGTAAAAATCGAGAGCGAAGGAAAGAGCGAAATTAAACTCGTGCTGTCGAAGTTAGGCAATATCAAGCTATGGAGCCCGAATGAACCGTACCTTTACGATGTTGTAGCGACCCTCATCGTGAACGGGGAGCCGGTTCATGACTACCTGGTCCGAACAGGTTTGCGCGATGCCAGATTCGAGCTTGACGGCTTCTTCCTGAACGGCAGTAGACTGCAAATTTTCGGCCTCAACAGGCACGAACTTTTTCCCTATGTGGGATTTGCGATGCCGGCGAGAGTGATGCGGCACGACGCGATTATGATTCGTGATGAGTTCAACTGCAACATGGTTCGTTGTTCTCATTATCCTCAATCGGAAGCATTTCTGGATGTCTGCGATGAACTCGGACTTATGGTCTGGGAAGAGGTACCGGGATGGGGATACGTCGGAAACGAATTGTGGCAGGAGCATTTGCTGAAAGATGTCCGGGAGATGGTAATTCGGGACCGCAACCATCCCTCGATAATTATTTGGGGTACTCGTCCCAACGAGGCACCGAACCACGTCGATCTGTACAAGAAAACGAGAGCCATCGCAAAAGCGCTGGACAACTCCCGACAGAGTTCGGGTACCATGACCACCACATCGGAGACCGGATGGAGCGAGGATGTCTTTGCCTATGACGATTACGTGTCAGAACCTGACGGCAGCCCAAAGATTGCCGATTCGCCTCCCGGAGTCCCGTACCTCATCACGGAGGCGGTTGGACAAAGAGATTACAAATATCAAAACGAGGGTATGAATGCAAAATACCGCCGGGCTGGAGCGGTATGGCTGCAGGAAGAACAGGCAATCTGGCATGCTCAGGCACATAGCAGGGCAGGTGGCAACCCTCGCATATCGGGACTTATCGGCTGGTGCGCTTATGATTATGGCAGTCTGTTGAACGCCTACAATGGAGTGAAGTGCCCTGGCGTGGCAGATTTCTTCAGGATCCCCAAACTGGGAGCCTCGTTTTATCGATCACAAGTCAGCCCTGAAGTGCGACCTGTGATCGGGCCGAATTTCTACTGGGACTTCGGCGCAAGGACTCCGTTCGGGCCCGGCAAACATGTCGCCATATTCTCCAACTGTGACACCTTGCAGTTATTTGTGGACGGCAACCATCATTCGACGCTTCACCCCGATACAATGGGATTCCCGAATCTGAATTTTCCTCCGTTCTTTGCTGATCTGGAAATCAAGGGTACGAACCATCCTGAACTCAAGATTGAAGGATATGCCGGAGACAAGTTGGTTATGTCGCAAACATATTCATCTGACCCATCTCAGGACAAGTTCATCTTTCAGGCAGACGACGAGGAGCTGATCGGAGACGGGACGGACGCAACCAGGTTGGTGTTCAAAGTCGTGGACAAATACGGCACGCCTCGTCTTCTTGCAGGCGGAGAGATCACCTTCAAGCTTACGGGACCGGGCGAGATGGTTGGTGTAAACCCATTCCAGTTGGCTGAGACAGGAGGAGTCGGTGCAATATGGGTCAAGGGTACTCCGAACAGTTCCGGACAAATTAGAGTCGAGGCCACACATTCACTATATGGAACAAATTCCCTGACGATCAATTTGAAACGAGGCCAGACCGAAGGCAAGGTCTGAACCACTTTTGAGTCCAGAAGCTTTGCCACTTTCTCACGTTTGATTCAGACACAAAACATGTAAGACTATGAGCAGATATAAGCATTCCCAAATCGACACGAAGCAGTCCACGGGGGTAAGTGAACACACGGGATCCACGCGTCGGAAGTTCCTGGCACAGTCCGCGCTTGCTGCTGCGGCGCTCGCTATCCACGCGTCTCCATATCAATCGGAAACTATCCGGGAGCCTGAAACCACTCCTGCAAAGCGCCCGAACATTCTCCTGGTTCACTCGGATCAATTTAGGTGGGACTTTATCAGCGCCGTCGGCCTGAACCCAATGAGCTATACCCCAAATTTAGACGCGATGTATAGCCGCGGTACCGCCTTCCAGAACTTGATGACGAACCAACCGTTGTGCTCACCGTCGCGTGCATGTCTCTTCACGGGACAGTATGCGACCACGACCGGAGTGTGGAGACTAACCCAGCCGAACATATTCCTGAGTCCTGATGCTGTAACTCTTGCGAAGCAACTGCACAAGGTCGGATATAGCACAAATTACATAGGGAAATGGCATCTCGCACCCAAGAACAATGCAACCGGGCAGGGGCTTGGTTTCGTGCCACCGGAGTACCGCGGCGGATTCACAGACCTGTGGCAGGCTTCAAACGTACTTGAGCTGACATCGCACCCGTACCATGGAACCCTTTGGAACGGTGACGGGACTCCGATACATTACAAAGACATTTACCGGGTTGATTTCCTGACGGACCTGGCAGAGAAATTTCTACGGCAGAAGCATAACAGACCTTTCTTCCTTGTGCTTTCACAGTTAGAGCCGCACCAGCAGAACGACCTTAACGGCTTCGGTCCGCCGAAGGGTTACTCCGAAAGGTTCAGGAATCCGTATTCACCACCCGACGTACGGCAGCTCCCCGGTGATTGGCCGTACCAGCTTGCAAACTACTATGGCGACGTGAAAGCGATTGACGAATCAATGGGGCGAATCTTCAAGATATTGAAGGAACAGAACCTCGAAGACAATACTATCGTAATCTTCACCAGCGATCATGGCTGTCATTTCAGAACGCGCAACACCGAGTACAAGCGGAGTCCGCACGATAGCTCGATCCACGTCCCGTTTATGATCCAGGGACCGGGATTCAACAACAGCCGTAAAATCGAGGAGATGGTCAGCATGGTGGACATAATGCCGTCGGTACTTGATGCGCTTGCTTTGCCGATACCCTCGACCGTCCAGGGGAGAAGTTTCATCCCGTTGATAAACGACCCGGAGGCGAGGGCATCATGGCGCAACGACGTGTTCATCCAGATAAGTGAGTCCGAAACTGCGCGAGTTCTGCGCACACCGGAATGGACCTACGTTGCGCTCGCTCCGGCTTCAAACCCGAATCAAGATTCTTACAGCATGCATTATCAGGACTACCAGCTTTACAACAACCGGGCAGACCCTGCTCAAGTGATAAACTTGGCAGGCCGTATTGATCCGCCCTCGCTGATTCATTACATAGGTGATCGCTCGATGCGGAAGGTCACTGCTGAACTCCGTGAACGCCTTATCGAGCGAATGGTCGAGGCAGGCGAGAAGCGTCCGACGATCGATCTCTGGCCATATTATCCATGAAATCTAATGGTGCCTTTTTGTTTGTGAGAAGCTTATGAAGATTGCGACAACTCCTTTTCATGTAATGAGCAAACCCATCGGGCCGGTCTGCAATATTGACTGCAGTTACTGCTTCTATTTAGAAAAGGAATCGCTGTACCCTGAGAACAAGAAAGCTTCAGATTTCCGAATGGGGGATCGAACTCTTGAAAGCTATATAAGGCAGTACATCGAATCTCAGCCGGGGCCGGAAGTCTCTTTTGCATGGCAGGGTGGAGAACCAACTTTACTGGGTCTGGACTATTTTAGACGCGTAGTCGAGCTTCAGAAAAGATTTTCACGGCAGGACAAACGCATTACTAACGCTTTGCAGACCAACGGCATTCTGCTGACGGGTGAATGGTGCAAGTTTCTCGCGGATAATAACTTCCTTGTGGGTTTGTCGATAGATGGACCGAGAGAATTGCACGATCAATATCGCGTGACGAAGGGAGGCAAACCGACATTCGATCAAGTGTTGAAAGGCTTGGAACTGCTCAGGCAGCACAACGTGGAGTTCAATACTTTGACTGTAGTCCACCGGGAACTGGCTCGCCATCCGATGGAGGTATACGAATTTCTCCATGAGCATGGAAGCGGCTTCATGCAGTTTATTCCACTTGTCGAACGTGTGCCGCTTAGAGATAGCGAAGCAGCGAAGGATGGATATTCAAAAACCCTGGGGTGGGATGTTGCTCCATGGACAGTTGAGCCGTTGCAATTTGGCCGTTTCCTGTCGGAGATCTTTGACGTATGGGTACACAGAGATGTCGGGAAGATTTTCGTGCAGACATTCGATGTCCAGCTTGGCATCTGGGCTGGCTATGGCTCGACTCTCTGCATCTTCAATGAGGCGTGCGGCAGGGCGCTTGCCATTGAGCACAACGGTGACCTTTACGCGTGCGACCACTATGTATTGCCGGACTATAAGCTCGGTAACATCCGTGACACCCCACTTGCTGTGATGGTGGATTCTCCCAGGCAAACTGAATTCGGAAACGCAAAACGCGACACGCTTCCTGGTTACTGCCGAGGGTGCGAAGTCCGATTTGCGTGCAATGGAGAGTGTCCAAAGAATCGATTTGTGAGGACGCCTGACGGAGAGCCGGGACTGAACTATCTATGTGCCGGCTACAAATACTTTCTGAATTACATACGTCCCTATATGCAGATTATGGCAACACTTCTTCGTCAGGAAAAGCCTCCGGCACTTATCATGGAAATACTTGCGTCTCAGGAATCGCAGGAATCCCATGATCCAACCGGGAGTGTAAAGGCGTACACCGGGTCGTTGTAGGCGATCAAGGTCTCAATATTCTGATTGTTACATGAGGGGAGGCGAAGCACGATGAGCCAACTTAGACATAAAAAGACATACCTCGGTTTTGGGCTGGGCGCCGTCCAATCCGGCTTGATGCTCTTTGAAGCTTTCAATTCGGGTAACTTCGATAGGTTCGTAATCCTAGAGGTGAATGGCGAAATAGTCGATGCTGTAAGAAGATGGAACAGAAAGATCGTTATCAACACGGCCGGGAAGGACAGCATTGTCAAGTCAACTATTTCAGACTTTGAAATATACAATCCCAATGATCCTGACGATTACAATGCGATCGCTTCAGCTATTTATCAGGCAGATGAGATGGCAACTGCGGTACCAAGCGTCAGTATCTACGATGCAGGCGAGAACTCCATAGCAGGTCTGTTGGCAAACAACATCAACCCGGACAAGCCCCAGATATTATATGCCGCCGAGAACAACAACTACGCTGCCGAAACTCTCATTGAGAAAATCAAGGCGCACGAACCAGACACGAGGCTCGATCAATTTCAGGCAATCAACACTGTAATCGGAAAAATGGGAGGGGTAATCTTCGACAGACATACCATTGACGAATTCAACCTGGATTTGATGACACCTTACAGCAGGGCTGCGATCTTGGTCGAGGAATTCAACAAGATTATTATTTCAAAAGTTAGTCTCAAGAATTTCAAAAGGGGCATAGAAGTTTTCGTTGAGAAAGACGATTTGCTTCCGTTCGAAGAAGCAAAACTATTCGGGCATAACGCAGTCCACTCGATGCTGGGCTTTTTCGCCGCATTGCGGGGCTATACATACATGAGCGAAATAAGGAATGATCCTCAGTTGTACCAGTATGGCATGGACGCCCTTCAAAATGAGAGCGGTGCTTTCTTGTTGAAAAAGTATGCTCATCTGAATGACCCCCTCTTTACTAAGGAAGGCTTTGATTTCTATGGTACGGACTTGCTCGAAAGAATGACCAATCCATATTTGCGTGATGAAGTCAAGAGGATTTGCCGTGACCCGATAAGAAAGCTAGGGTATGATGACCGCTTGTTCGGCACAATTAGAGAAACATTAAGCCAGGGAGTCTATCCGAAAATATTGGCGAAAGCTGTTTTAGGTGGGATTTGCTACGTTATCAATAACAAGATTGAAACTGATTTCACGTATCCTACCAGCGTCGAAGACCTCGATGAGCAAAAGGTAAGATTGATGATAGGGAATATCTGGAAGGATCATATGAACACCATGGAACACGACGAATCTCTGGATTTGGTCTGTTCCCAGTTAGACGAATTTCAGAAAGAATTTATAGTTATCAAAAAGCATTAAGAGGTTTCAGTGGCTACACCATTATTACTCCCCAAACAGGGGAACACAGTTGAGACCTGCCTCATCATCGCCTGGAAGAAGAACGTGGGTGATGATGTAAAGAAGGGCGAGATCGTCTGTGAAGTGGAAACAGATAAAGCAATTTTCGAACTCGAATCACCTGCCGACGGGATTTTCCTGGATAAGTTCTTTGAAGAAGGTGACGACGTGCCTGTCCTCACGAATATAGCTGTTGTCGGAGACAAGGGTGAAAATTATGATAAATATATTCCGGTTGCCGGTCGTAAAGCTCCGGTAAAAAAGGAAGCAGAAAAGGCCGTGCAGGAGACGTCTTCAGACAAACCGGGGGCTCCATCAAACGGCGAGGCCCCTCGTGCGGTATCGAGCGAAGCGCCTGTAGATTCAAGAATGCGTATTTCTCCCAGAGCAAAGAGAATCGCGCAAGAATTGAAAGTTTCGACTAAAGGCCTAAAAGGGAGCGGGCCGGGAAACCGGATATTGGCGAGAGATGTCTTAGCTGCGAGTAAAAATCTGGAACTGCCGCTTCCCGGGGCGAGCGGTCTGGTTGTAGAAAAGAATTTCCATCCGGTTACAGATACCAGGATCAGGGACGAAGTCACCACATCTGATATGAATAGGAACACGATCCAGGAGTCGCGGCTTGCGAGGAAGGAAGAAATCAAGATCGTTCCGCTTAAAGGGATAAGGAAGTTGATTGCAGACCGGATGCTGGAGTCCTTAAGAACCTCTGCTCAGTTGACATTGAACAGCAGCGCGGATGCGTCGGCACTCCTGAACCTGCGGAAGAGATTCAAGAACGGTACGGTGTTCAAGGAATTCCAGTCCGTCACAATCAACGATATGATTCACTACGCTGTGGTGAAAACGCTCCCCGCGCATCCTGAACTCAACACACTTCTCGTAGGCGACCAAATCGAGTATCATAACAAAATCCACCTTGGATTCGCGGTCGATACTTCAAGAGGACTGATAGTCCCGGTAATCAGGAATGCGGAAGAGTTGAACCTGCTTCAACTGAGCGTAGAGGCTAAACGATTGGCTGCCGCTGCTCAGTCCGGCAAAGTCGATACTGACGACCTGACCGGTGGAACATTCACGGTTACTAATTTAGGTGTATTGGGAATCGAGTCCTTTACGCCGGTTCTCAATTTGCCGCAGACCGCGATCCTCGGGGTAAACGCAATCGCTCTGCGGCCCGTCGGGAATGAGAATGGAACAGTAAATATCCCTTACATTTCATTCTCACTGACTGTAGACCATCGGGTCATTGATGGTGCAGTCGGCGCCCGGTTCCTTCAGAGCCTGGCAAAAACGGTCGCAGAAATAGATCTCGCCGTTGCATCAGATGCGATCAAGAGATGAAATCATAAATTGAATCAAGAAAAAACAGGAGTACCTTGTGCCGCGAAGCATAGTAGTTAATCCGCAGGATGTGAAGAAAAGTGGAGTACTGAAGACAAAAGAGATACCATTAAATCAATACCGGCAGAATTTTGCTGCTGAAGTCGGTAAATACGGTAAAGAGACCCTGAAGCAGGTGCTTGTCGATATGCTGTTGATACGCCAATTCGAAACCTGTTTGAACGATATCAAGATCGAAGGGGCGTACCATGACATCAAATATAATCACAAAGGTCCCGCCCATCTTTCGATCGGGCAGGAATCTGCAGCGGTCGGACAAGCGTTGACCCTGACAAAAGACGATTTTGTCTTTGGGTCGCACAGAAGTCACGGTGAGATATTGAGCAAGTGTTTCTCAGCAGTCCATAAACTGAGCGATGGTGAGCTTGTCGGAATAATGAGTTCGTACATGGGCGGAAGAATACTGAGAGCTGTCGAATCTTCTCCACACAGTCGTACGAAAGAATTGGCCATGAGCTTCGTTCTCTACGGGACAATGTCGGAAATATTCGCCAAGGAAACGGGTTTCAACATGGGACTTGGTGGTTCCATGCACGCCTTCTTTGCGCCTTTCGGAAGCATGCCGAACAATGCTATCGTGGGCGGTTCCTCGGATATCGCCACCGGTGCTGCAATTTTCAAGCGGGTCAACTTCAAGCCGGGCATAGTCATCGCTAACATCGGAGACGGCGCTTCAGGTACGGGGCCTACCTGGGAAGCCATGATGCTGGCGGCTATGGATCAGTACACAAAACTCTGGGACAAGAAGGTCGGCGGAGCTCCACCGATGCTTTTCAATTTCATGAACAACTTCTACGGCATGGGCGGACAGACCTCAGGCGAGACCATGGGCTTCGGCATCCTTGCAAGGATCGGGGCTGGTGTCAATGCAGACGCGATGCACAGCGAACGCGTCGACGGCAGTAATCCGTTAGCAGTTGCAGATGCGATCGAACGAAAGAGAAAGATTCTCGAAAGGGGGAATGGACCCGTCCTTCTGGATACGATCACATATCGCTTTTCCGGACATTCGCCTTCAGATGCCTCGTCTTACAGGACAAAAGAAGAGTTGCAGCTTTGGATGGATCGTGACCCGATTAAGGAGTATGGTAATTATCTGATTGACAACGGTGCAATTGACAGAGACGAATTCGAATCAATGGAGAAATCAGCGGCTGAAACAATAGAGAATATACTTAAGCTGGCAATATCCACGGATGTATCTCCCAGGATCAGTTTAGATTCTGAGATTATCGGCTCCCTGATGTTCTCGAACGCGAAGATTGAAAAGTTCGAAGATAGAAAGCCGGAAGTCCTTCTTACCGTAGAAGAAAATCCGCGCGTAAGATCGCTTGCGAAGAAAAGCCGGTTTGGATTTGATGAAAAAGGCAGCCTGCTTCCTAAAGCCAAAGTGTTCTCCTACCGTGACGGGCTCTTCGAGGCAGTTTTGCATAGAGCGTATATCGATCCAACATTGGTTATGTACGGTGAGGAGAACAGAGATTGGGGTGGTGCATTTGCGGTCTATCGCGGTTTGACAGAAGCACTTCCGTACCACAGATTATTCAATACGCCAATTTCCGAAGGAGCCATTGCAGGCTCAGCTGTCGGCTATGCGATGTGCGGCGGACGTGTTGTCGCGGAGTTGATGTACTGTGATTTCCTGGGACGCTCTGGAGACGAGGTCTTCAATCAAATGTCTAAGTGGCAAGCTATGTCTGCCGGTGTGCTGAAGATGCCGCTGGTGCTTCGTGTCTCTATAGGAAACAAATACGGAGCTCAGCACTCGCAGGATTGGACCTCCATCGTGGCACACATCCCGGGACTCAAAGTAATGTTTCCTGCCACTCCATACGATGCAAAGGGAATGCTGAACCTCGCGTTAAGCGGCAGTGATCCTGTCGTTTTCTTTGAGAGCCAACGGCTTTATGATATCGGTGAAATGTTCGTGAAGAGCGGCGTACCGGAAGGCTATTACGAGATTGAAGAGGGCGAGCCGGCCTTGAAAAGAAACGGAAATGACATTACGATACTCACCATCGGTTCCACTCTCTATACGGCTCTTGAAGCAGCAGATGTCCTTGAAAAGGAATACAATTTCAGTGCTGAAGTCATCGACGCACGTTTCATCAATCCGCTCAACTATGACAAGATCGTAGAATCGGTCCGCAAGACTGGCAAAATCCTGCTGACCTCCGACGCCGTCGAACGCGGTTCGTTCCTAAACACGATTGCGGCACAGGTGACCCAGTTGACGTTCGATTATCTGGATGCTCCACCGGTTGTTGTCGGCTCAAGGAACTGGATAACGCCCGCTGCCGAGATGGAAGAGATATTCTTCCCGCAGAAGGAGTGGCTCATCGACGCGATTCACGAGCGCATCTGTCCATTGCCCGGCCACAAGGTGAAGACGAATCAAACGCTCGGCGAAATCGAAAGGCGCAGCAGAAAAGGGATATAACCAGAAAGAAAACAAATCATGAAAACAACGGCACTGAGATTATACGGCAAGAAGGACCTGAGACTCGAAACGTTTGAACTGCCGGAAATAGGAGAGAATGAAGTCCTCGCTTCCGTCGTGACAAATAGCATCTGTATGTCAGACTACAAAGCTGTACTGCAAGGCGCGGACCACAAGCGAGTTACCAGGGACGTTGCAGAGAATCCGATTATAATCGGACATGAGCAATGCGGTACAATTCTCAAAGTGGGCGAACGCTTGAAAGACAAGTTCTCCGAGGGAATGAAATACAGCATTCAACCGGCACTCAACTATCCCGGCAAAGAGAGTCAGGCCATCGGCTATTCGTACCATTATGTAGGCGGCGATGCCACGAAAATTGTGGTTCATCGTGAAGTCACAGAGATGGATTGTCTCATACCATATTCAGGAGACTCTTTTTTCCAGGCATCTTTATCAGAGCCGGTTGCCTGTATTCTCGCTGCTCTCAAGTCGCAGTACCACGTTAAGCCGAACCAGTACAAACACCTGATGGGAATAAAGCCCGGAGGGAGTGTGGCTGTCCTGGGTGGTGCAGGTCCCATGGGACTCGAGTTCCTGGACATTTTGTTTCATTCCGAACCCAAACCAAAAGCGGTGGTTCTTACTGATGTAAACCAGAATAAACTTGACCGAGCAATAGCGTTGTTTCCTCCCGATGTTGTCAGCAAAAGCGGTGTCGAAGTATCTTACGTGAACGCTAATGGAAAGGGGACGATCGACGAGTTGATGGCATTATCCGGCAACAAAGGGTACGACGACGTCTTCGTTTTGGTGCCAACCGCCAACGTGGTGGAACAGGCTTCCCTGGTCCTGGGACAGGACGGATGCCTGAACCTTTTCGCCGGCCCGACAGACCAGCATTTTACTGCCCCATTCAATTTCTATAATGTTCATTATTACGGCCATCATGTGATAGGTTCGGCCGGCTCGACAAGAGAAGATATGATCGATGCCCTTGACATGATAGGCAAACGGATAATCAATCCGGCGATAATGATAACTCATGTCGGAGGTCTGGATTCGGCAGCACAGTCCATTTTGGATCTGCCAAACATCCCGGGTGGAAAAAAATTAATCTATACGGGAATATCCATGCCTCTGGTTGCGCTGCAGGATTTTGAAGAAAAAGGGAAGAACGATCCTCTGTTCAGGGCTCTTTTTGGGATAATCAAGAAGTCGAATGGTGTCTGGACTAAGGAAGCCGAAGAGTACCTTCTCGCACATGGTAAGCCGTTAGAAAAGTGAAGGCCGAAATTGTGCCTGGAAAATTTCCCACTCATGAATCGTTGAGAATTCTTAGGAGTAACAATGAATAGATTACAGGAACTTATTAAGTGCGGTCAGAGCTACTGGCTCGATAACCTAGCAAGATTGAAAATTACGAGCGGCGAGCTAGAACGAATGGTTCGCGAGGAAGGACTTCGCGGAGTCACGACGAATCCCAGTATCTTCAACAAGGCAATTTCAAATAGCGACGCCTACGACGATCAAATAGTAAAACTTTTCAAAGAGAAGAGACCTGTTAAGGAAGTCTATGAAGAGCTTGCTGTTGAAGACGTACAAAACGCTTGTGACATCATGCGCCCGGTGTACGACAAGTCTGACGGCGTCGACGGGTTTGTAAGTCTGGAGGTATCTCCACACCTTGCAAATGATACCGGGGGCACTATGGCCGAGGCCAGGAGACTTTTTAAAAAAGTGAATCGTGAGAATTCCTTTATAAAAATTCCCGCCACGCCCGAAGGGTTGCCTGCCATCGAACAAATGCTCTATGAAGGTATTAACATAAACATTACTCTTATATTCTCTCTTGCAACCTACAAGGCTGTCACTGATGCCTACATCAACGCACTGGAAAGAAGAGTGGCTGAAGGTAAACCTGTCAACAGGATCAGGTCCGTCGCAAGCTTTTTCCTCAGTCGAATCGATACATTAGTGGATGGTTTACTTTCAGAGAGAGCAGCTTCGAAGATCGGTTGGGACCATTCATTTGATATAAATGATGTAATGGGAAAGGCCGCGGTGGCGAATGCAAAACAGGCATATCAGGCTTTCAAGAGGATTTTCTCCGGAGAAAGATGGGAAGCGCTGGCACAAAAAGATACCATGGTGCAGAGGCCGCTTTGGGCGAGTACGAGTACCAAGAACCCGAAGTACAGCGACGTTAGATATGTCGATCCTCTAATTGGGCGCAACACCGTGACCACCCTGCCGGAGGAAACCATAGCTGCTTTTGCCAATCATGGTACAGTGGCTGAGGATTCTATCGAATCGGATATGGAAAATGTGGAGAAAGACCTTATTTATCTGAAATTGTGCGGCGTTGAGATGGTAACGGTGTCCCAACGATTGCTGGATGACGGCTTGAAGAGATTCAAGAATGATTTTGATACCCTGCTGGAGAATCTCACGGAAAAAAAGAATAGAATCATGCAAGACGTAATCGTTCTTAAGGGCTGAGATAAACGCCCTCATCGGTCATTAGAAAAGATGGAACACGAATGACACAAGTAATTGCTGACCAGACTCGTGAATATCACCGGTGGGAGGTTCTTGAACATATTCATTCGTGTCATTTGTTTTGAAGAGTGCAGATTAGTGTGATTCGTTTATGGCTTTGATCTTCGTAATTCTAATGACAATTCCGAGTTAAATTTTGACAGGAGGAAAAATGAAGAGTTTCTTTGCGCTGCTCCTTCTCATTCCTATGGTAATCTATGGCAAGGAGAAGAAGTCACAGGAGGATCTTACCAGGTGGGTGAATCCGTTGGTTGGAACGATGACCCGGCCGAGTTTGTCGAATGGGAATCTGTATCCGGCAATCGCGCTGCCGTGGGGAATGAACTTCTGGACACCGCAGACCGGAAAGATGGGGAACGGCTGGATATACCAGTACACAAAGAACAAGATAGTCGGATTCAGAGAGACTCACCAACCGTCGCCGTGGATCGGCGATTATGGTGCCTTCTCGATTATGCCGGTCACGGGCAAATTGAAATTTCAGGAAGCCGACAGGGCGTCATGGTTCAGTCACAAAAGAGAAACCGTAAAGCCATATTACTATCGTGTGTTCCTGGGCAATTATGCTACGTGGGTCGAGATGACAGCCACCAAACGAGCGGCTTATTTCAGGATTACTTATCCGGCGGGCGAACCGTCCTATCTTGTACTTGATGCCTTTTTCCACGGCTCTTACGTAAAGGTCATTCCTGGGAAACACGAAATCATTGGTTATTGCCGGAACAATAGCGGCGGGGTGCCGGCTAATTTCCACAACTATTTTGTTCTTAAGTTCATGACTCCATTCGAAAGGGTTTGGACATGGAACGATTCGAGTTTATATGAAAACAGCCTGGAGAGGAAGGGAAACCATGCCGGTGCAGTAGTGGAGTTTAAGGGTCTCGACAAAAAGGTGATTGAGATAGAAGTTGCCTCGTCATTCATAAGCTATGATCAGGCATGGCTGAACCTTGATCGAGAAATTGGCGGTGCCTCATTTGACCAAATCAAGGAGAGGAACAAGGAGGTATGGAACAAGCAGTTAAGCAGGATCAGGATTGAAGGTGCAACGGACGCACAGAAGACGACGTTCTACACGGCGCTGTACCATGCTATGCTTTTCCCAAGGGAGTTCTACGAAATCAACAAGTCTGATCAAATCGTCCATTACAGCCCGTACAACGGCAAGGTTCTGCCGGGATACATGTTTACCGACACCGGATTCTGGGACACCTTCAGGGCGCTATTTCCGTTCCTGACTGTAATGTACCCCGATGTGGACAGTCACATGATGGCTGGTCTGGTTAATGCATACAAGGAAGGCGGATGGCTCCCGGAATGGGCGAGTCCGGGATATCGCAATTCGATGATCGGATCTAATTCTGCATCGATAATTGCGGACTCCTACCTGATGGGTATCAGGGGATATGACATAAAGACGTTGTACGAGGGGATTATGAAGAATAGTGTCAGGGAGGCGCCTAACAATTTCTTGGGTAGAGTGGGTGCGAAGTACTATAATTAACTTGGTTATATCCCGTGCAATGTCGGCATAGACTACAGCGTTTCGCGCACTCTAGAGTATTCTTACGACGATTGGGCTACGATGAAGCTTGCGGAGGCTCTCCACATCCCCAAAGCGGAGATAGATACATTGGCGAAGAGGGCATACAATTACAGGAACGTCTTCGATAAGTCGGACAATTTCATGAGAGGGCGGAACCTGAACGGGACGTGGCAGACTCCGTTTATCGTGGACAAGTGGGGTGGTGTTTTCCCGGAGGGATCAGCATGGCAGTGGACCTGGTGTGTGCTTCACGATCCACAGGGATTGATCAATCTCATGGGAGGAGATAAGGCTTTTATAGCAAAGCTCGATTCATTCATGACAGTGCTTCCGACATTCGATTATTCGTTCTACCACAGGCAGATCCATGAAATGACGGAAATGATGATCGCTGGTCAGGGACAATATGACATGGGGAACGAGCCAAGCTTCCACACACTCTATCTGTACAACTACACCGGTGAGCCGTGGATGGCACAGCGGTACCTGCGGCAAACAATGAGGTGGCTGTACACTCCGAATCCCAATGGCCTTCCCGGTGACGATGATGAAGGTGCGATGTCTGCCTGGTACCTTTTCTCTTCAATTGGGTTCTATCCTGTTTGTCCCGGCAGCGGGCAATTTGTTATCGGCTCGCCGTTGTTCAAGAAAGTAATCCTTACACTTGAGAACGGGAAGAAGTTTGTCGTGGAGGCACCCGACAATAGCAAAAGGAATGTGTACATAGCCAAAGCCACCTTGAACGGCGTGGACTATCCGAAAGATTACATCACGTACCATGATATCATGTCAGGAGACACGCTCAGGTTCACGATGAGCAGTGTGCCCAATAAGAACCGGGGAATCAAGAAGCAAGACCTCCCGTACTCCTACTCCATCGATTCCGGCAAATAGGAAGGTGGCTATTTGATTTTCCAATATTTCAATAGATCTGGTGTAAACGGTGCAGAATCCGTAAAGGTGCCTTACCTCGCTTCCTTCAAAGTGTTCATCATACTGGCCGCAATCTTCTTCGTTCTTTTGCCGCATGTCGGCGAAGGAAAGATCGAAAAAGGCGCACAAGCATTAGATTACCCGCACGTGATCTTAGGAGTCATTGCAATATTCATGTACGTTGGTGGAGAAGTCTCGATTGGAGTTCGATCATTAGCTTTCTGGGGCAGAAGAGCATCGCTGGATTAAGTATGGTTGAAGCGAGTAAGTTCGTTTCACTGTTCTGGGTGGAATGCTGTCGGGCGGTTCATGGGCGCGACGGAACTTAGCGAAATGTGGAAGCGGAACAAGCAGATCATCTTGGCCTTGATTCCTATTATCGCTTTCGTGGTCCTTACGATCTTGTCAGGCTTTTCTGTCACGAAGAATTATCTACCAATTCTACTCGCGTGCTGGCTCCTGTTCCAGTCTGGGCAATCGAACGATAGTCGGACATTGACGATCTTTATTGGAGCAACCGTAGTTTTGCTTTTGATAGCAATCGTAGCTGGCGGAAGGGTTGCCATGTGGTGTGTGGTTGGAGTTGGGCTCTTCACTTCAATCGGCTGGTCGAACACTTTTTCGCTGGCGCTTGAGGGAACCGGAATCTACAAAAGCCAGGTGTCTTCACTGTCAGTAGCGGCTATCTTGGGCGGCGCAGTTTTGCCCCCGACGATGGGTCACATAGCAGGCCTCTGCGGTTTGCAGATCTCATAGGTCGGGTTCCATGGCCTTAAGGGACACAGTGTGGGACGAAAGAGCGCGCTGAAACCTGCATGATAGGATCGCTTCAATGGACTGATGAACGCATTCGAAGAGGTGAATGCGATAAGAGAACTTTCACCTGAAGGTTGAAGAGCCTATGTATATTCACTCAGTTAAAACCGATGAGCTGCATCTGGCAGAATCGAATCTGGGAAAGAGATTCGAGCACTGTGTTCGCAGCTCTGTTTCAGAAAAGGACTCATCAACGTGGATATTATCATAACAGAAAAGATAAGCGGAAAAGCGATCGAGGAGCTCAAGAAGACTTATGACGTTCTTGGAGACGAGGACTTGTGGAAGGACCGTGACTCTCTTTCGAGACGGATCAGCGAAGCTAAGGCAATGATCGTAAGGAATCAAACTAAGGTTGACGGCAAGCTGCTTGAGGCAACGCAATCTCTCCTGGTGATAGGGCGTGCCGGAGTCGGCTACGACAACATCGATGTTGAAGCAGCTAGCAAACATGGGATTGTGGTATGTTATGCACCGAACGAGAATTCAATTTCAACTGCAGAGCATGCCTTTGCTCTGATCCTTGCATTGTACAGAAAGATACCGGCTGGCCATCTTTCGACGGCGAACGGGCACTGGGATAGGTTCAAATTTCTCGGCAATGAACTATTTGGAAAGACGCTCGGCATCCTCGGACTGGGCAAGGTTGGTGCTCGGGTGGCAATCAGGGCGAGAGCATTCGGAATGAAAATCATCGCCTACGATAAATTCCTTTCGCGTTACGGATATTTAGTGACAGAAGCAGGTGCAGATTTGAAGAGCCTGGATGAGGTGTTCGTGAATGCCGACGTCATCTCCTGCCATCTTCCACTGACGGATGAGACCCGCGGCATGGTAAACTACTCAAAGTTGCAACTGATGAAAATGGGGTCGATCATAATAAACACAGGCAGGGGCGAGCTGATAGTTGAGCGAGACTTAGTTCGCGCATTGAGAGAGGGAATCATTGCGGGCGCCGGACTTGACGTCCGTGAGAAAGAGCCGCCTCCCGAGTCTGAGTTGAACCGTATGGAGAACGTGGTGTTGACGCCGCATGTTGCCGGACTCACTGTAGAAGCACAAGAAAAAGTAATCGACTCAGTTGCGGGAGATGTCAGGAGAGTCTTGGAGGGGCTCGCGGCGGTCAATTATGTTAATTTTCCGCTTCCAAAGAAAGGAGAAGCCAAAAGTGGTCAGTGAAGTTGAGATGAATAACACAGGGACCGAAAAGACTAATGATGAGAAGCTTTACAAGATGTTTATCGGCGGTGAGTGGGTGGGCTCTGGAAGGACCTTTGAAGTAAGATCTCCATATGATGGTTCTCTTGTGGGACGTGTACCTATTGCAGAACCTTCACAGATCGACGCCGCGATAGATGTCGCATCAGAAGCATTTGAGAGCTTTTCAAAGACCACATCATTTCATAGATACAAGCTTTTAAAGAGCATAGCCGAGCTTCTTGCTGAGCACTCCGAAGAACTTGCGAAGACCATCACGTCGGAGAACAGCAAGGTCATAAGAGAATCGCGAGGGGAAGTCGCACGTGCCACAGATACGTTCACGATTGCGGCCGAGGAGGCAAAAAGGATTCATGGAGAGACTGTGCCCCTCGACGCTGTGTCAACAGGCTCGGGAAGGGTGGCATACACAGTTCGTGAACCGATTGGCGTCATTGCGGCAATCTCTCCCTTCAATGCACCACTTAATCTTGTTGCGCACAAGGTAGCGCCTGCAATTGCGGCCGGCAATACGGTTGTTCTAAAACCGGCATCCTCAACTCCGATCATCGCCCTCAAACTTGCTGAATTGATCGAAAAAGCAGATGTTCCCAAAGGGGTGTTTAACGTAGTAACAGGAAGTTCGGCCGTTGGTGAACAACTTGTGAAAGATCCAAGAGTCGTGATGGTTTCCTTCACCGGAAGTCCCGAGGTCGGCAAGCACATCCGCGATGTTGCCGGTTTCAAGCGATTCACATTTGAACTCGGCTCCAATTCTGCGGTGATTGTTGACGACGATTCGAGGATCGACGAGGCGGTGACCCGATGCGTACAGGGCGGCTATGCACATTCGGGACAAGTGTGTATATCGACGCAGAGGATACTTATACAGAACAAGATCGAAAAAGAATTCGTGAAGAAGCTTACTGAGGCGGTGGAGAAGCTGAGAGTGGGAAATCCATTCGAGGATACAACCGATATTTCGGCTCTGATAACACAGAAGGATGTCACCCGTGTACTGGATTGGATAGACGAAGCAAGGAGGCGTGGAGCAAAAGTGGCAACCGGTGGCCAGCGGGATGGGAACGCGATCATGGCGACGGTGCTCACCGACGTGAAACCGGATATGAGAGTATTCAGCGAAGAAGTCTTCGGCCCGCTTGTGGCGGTAACAACCTACGACACTTTTGATGAAGCTTTAAGACTAGTCAACTCATCTCGTTTTGGTATTAATGCAGGGGTATACACGAATGATCTAGGCAAGGCCATGAAGGCTGCGCGTGAGATAAAGGCAGGTGCGGTGTTGATAAATGATGTGCCCAGTTACAGGGTCGACCACATGCCGTACGGTGGGGTAAAGGATAGCGGCATGGGACGCGAAGGTCTGAAGTACGCCATTGAAGAAATGACCGAACTCAAACTCGTAATATTCAAATTATAGGTCAACCTCTTTGTCCTTGCATCAACCATCTTCCATACTTCGCAGATCTTGAATTGGATGATTCGGACCATCCGAGTTCCTCATCGATGGGTATAAGGACAGCATATTGATACTTTCAAAAACATGTTTGTCGGATGGGTCACTGGATAAATCTGCATTCATCGCAGACGATTTCAGAGTCGTTGGTGACGGGTCGAACGTCTCTAGATGCCAGGCAGAGAACCCCTCTGGAAACCACAAAGACTCAAAGGCTCAAAGAAAAATGTTTGGTATTGGTGTCGTTGTACAATACTTAGTGGCCCTGCCTACCGCCAGGCAGGTTGGTGATTTGTCACGAAGTGATGCCTTTGGCCGTGGTTACACTTTTCGGCTTGACTTCTAGAAGCGTCTATAGAATTGCAACCCTTTGGTGAACCTAACTATTATGGAGGTGGCGAAGTCAAGTACGAAGTCGCCGGCAGGGAAAATCTCGATGGAGACAACCCGATTGACTAGTAAGAAATTGGTGCGTCCGCGGCTGTCTGATTAAGACTGGTTCCTAATTGTAAGGATCATAAAAGTCATTTCGAATTACTCATTTCTTACACTTAATCTGTCCAGATTCGCTTGAGGAAGCTGTAGAACTGTTGGATAAGCATTGAATCGAAAGGTAATATGTCATGCAAAAACTTAAGGTAGCACTTGCTGGAACATTTCGACCGATATTCAAGGGTGATATGAGGTCAGTGTTAAATCATAGTATCGAGGTCATAGAGAAGAAGAGTGAAGAATTGGGATTTGACTTCATCCCGGTCCACAAAGGAATGGAGACTCTTGCCGATGCAGAGGAGGTTGCAAGAGATCTGGAAGCTAAGAATGTGGACTTCGTGGTCATACAGAACTCATCGTTCGCGGACGGTAACATGATATTGCCGTTCTTCTCATGCTCGTCGAGACTCGCAATTTGGGCGGTCGAAGAGTCCACCACAGGTGGACCTCTTCCTCTCAATTCATTCTGTGCCACGAACCTCTACGTGAGCATTGCTGGCAGATATGCTCCCGGATACGACAGACCGGTTAAATGGCTGTTCGGAGATGCGGAGTCAGCGCAGTTCGGCAGACGTTTCGAGGTTACCGTTAGAGCGTTGACGGCCATAAAGAACCTGAAGGATGCGAAGATACTCCAAATTGGGGACACCGAGTTTGGGTATCATGATCTGAAATATGATTCAGAGAATCTCAGAAGTATATTCGGAGTTACAGTTGAGAAACTCGAGCTTGAGGAATTCTACGCCGAATACGAGACCGCAATGAAAGACGGAGGATTGGCCAACAGAGTTAATGAAATAGTGAAAGAAAGCAACGGAGCTGACACTTCGGAAGCAGATGTTTCGAAATCTGCAGGTGCGGAGGTAGCGTTCGAGAGAATCATTGCGAAGCATAATGCATCTGCAGTGAGCTTCCGATGCTGGCCGGAGGTACCCGGCAGAATTGGACTTATGGTTTGCTCGACGATAGGTAGACTGAACCAGCTTGATCACAATACAATCGCAGCAACTGAGACGGATGTGCTTGGGGCGATCTCGATGATGACTTTGAAATACTTGAGTGGAAGGGAAACAGTCCTCATGGATCTGTCGGGCTGGGATCAAAAGAACGACTCGATCTATATCTGGCACTGCGGGAACGTACCGAAGAACTGGTTCGACAAAAGCGGATTCAGATTAGCAAACCATTTCAACCGTGACAAGATGGGAACGGTCCGGGACGGAAGGATGAAGCCGACGGATCTTACGGCCCTCCGGTTTATGGAGAACGATGCAAGTGCATTTGTAGCCAACGGAAAATTCTACGAGAGAGAATCACCGATTTATAAAGGATGCAGTTCCTGGATGAATGACATCAGAATAAACGGCCAGCCGACATCGAGCGAAGATTACATGAACACACTTCTGGTGAATGCTGTACCTCATCATTTAGCCTACGTCGATGAGGACATCACATCCGAAATAAACGAGTTTTGTGCGTGGCTTGGAATAGAAATCATGAAGCCAGTGAAGTACCAGGATTATTTGCAGAGAAGTGATAATGTCCGTCGGTAATTTGCTCGTAGCTCAAGGTGGTGGCCCGACAGCCGTCATAAACTGTAGCTTAGTCGGGATAATTGAAGAGGCAAAGCGCGCGGATTCGCGAAGGGTCGGAAGGATTATTGGCGCACTCCATGGTGTAAACGGGATCATTGAAGAAGATTTGATCGATCTGGGGAAAGAGCTTCCATCGACATTAAATCAAATATACGAGAAGCCGGGCGCTGCTCTCGGTTCTTGTCGAAGAGTGATGATGGAAGGAGACTATGACAGGATAGTCGAGACTTTGAAGAAGTATGATGTCCGCTACTTCTTTTACATCGGCGGCAATGGCTCTATGCATACCGCGCACAAGGTGGGACAGGCAGCCGAGAGGATTGGATATGAGCTTAATGTCATCGGGATCCCCAAGACAATAGACAATGATCTCGCATATACAGATCACTCTCCAGGTTACGGGAGTGCAGCCAGGTACGTCGCGTCTGTGACTAGAGAAATCGGACTTGACGTCGCGGCGCTTCCTCCGCCGATCTCGGTCATAGAGACATTGGGCAGAAATACCGGCTGGCTTGCGGCGGCGGCGGCGCTCGCCAAAGAAGTAGAAGGAGATGCACCGAATCTAATCTACATTCCAGAAATGCCAGCGAGTGTTGAACGTATCTTGTCGGATACATCAAACGTTTTTGACAAGCTGGGCCGAGTTGTGATAGTTGTGAGCGAAGGATTGAAGGATGAAAACGGGAATTATCTTGGCGGGGTCAGATCGGAGGCCGCGAGGGATGGATTTGGGAGAGGCTTGCCCGGTGGAGCGGCATCATATCTTGCAGAACAGATTTCCGGGAAATTGAAGATTAGAGCAAGGAGCGAAAAACCCGGACTCGCTGCCAGGAGTGGGATTGAATACGTGTCGACTGTCGATCAGAAAGAGGCGTACTTAGTGGGGATGTCCGGAGTGAAAATGGCATTGAAAGGCAAGAACGGATTAATGATGACTCTTGTCCGGCAGAACAAGAAGGTCTATCGATGCACGGTCGGAAGCGTTCCTCTCGAAACCGTTGCAATTGCTGAGAAGGTGCTCCCGGCAGAGTTTATGAACGAAGAAGGAAACTATGTGACCGACGCATTTATAAAATACTGCCTGCCGATAATCGGAGGACCGATTAGATCGTTCCCTGTCCTTCGTGGTCGCAAGCTGGTCCGAAAGCAAAGCAGAACCAAGGAGAGCAGTCAGGTCCAAGAATCTTCTTTACAGTAGCGGATGACATGAAGATAATCAAAAGCAAAATCGGCGGTGATCTTGAGTCTTTTGCACTGACCAACGATAGCGAAATGAGAGTCACGATAATCAATTATGGAGCAGCCATTGCCTGGATCGAAGTCCCCGACAGCTCCGGAAAGATAGCAGACGTTACTCTCGGGCATGCAGACCTAAGAGACTTTGTAGGTGGAAGATTCTATCTCGGTGCTACAGTCGGTCGTTTTGCTAACAGGATAGCGCGAGGAAGGTTCGAGCTCGATGGAAAAGAACATCAGGTGACGGTCAACAGCAAAGGTAACCATCTGCATGGAGGTACAGTTGGTTTCGATAAGAAATATTGGGTATCGAGAATTGTGGAAGATTCTGGCGGTCCTTCTCTGGAATTCAGCCTGATTAGTCCCGATGGGGAAGAGGGTTTCCCCGGGAAAATGGAAGTAAGGGTAGAGTACAGAGTCACGGAAGAAAGTGAGCTGGTGATTATGTACTCTGCAGTTTCCAATAAGCCTACTGTTATCAATCTTACAAGCCACGGGTATTTTAATCTTACCGGTTCGCCCGCGAATTCCATCGTGGATCATATCTTGACAATTAACGCAGATAAGTTCACTGTTACAGACAATCTGTCGATCCCGACGGGGGAAGTTCGCAGCGTTGAAGGAACGCCTCTCGACTTCCGCGTGCCAACGCGAATTGGAGATCGGATTGACTCGGAGTATGAGCAACTCATGTTTGCCGGAGGGTACGACCAGAATTTTCAGCTCAGTGACTACAACGGTTCGGTACGAAAAGCGGCGAGCGCTCATGACCAGTTTACAGGAAGGTTGATGGACGTGTACGCCGATCAGCCAGGCTTGCAATTCTATTCCGGCAATTATCTTGACGGAACGGTAAATGGCAGAGACGGTTCGCCTTTAAGCAGGAGATCAGGCTTCTGTCTGGAATGCCAACACTTTCCCGATTCGACCAGCCACCCGGAGTTTCCATCCGTGGTTCTTAGGCCGGGCGACGCGTACAAACAAAAGACGATCTATAAATTCTCAGTTAAATAGCTGCTACGATCATGGAAACTCAGCAAGAGTATCGCATTGACGCTGAGCGGAAAGGTGATGGTTAGCGGGCCTCGCAAGTTCAACGGGAACCACCGAAGAAATGAGACAGAACTATTATGAACAATGAAAAACGGAATACCATGGCGAATTATCGATTCAAGATTGAAGATTTCTTTCCCAAGAAGCTCTTTTACCAGATTACGGACGTAAGAGTTGAGGAGCCCGAATCCGTTGTAAAACATGCTCAGAAGAGGAAAAGGCGGAACAAACTCACCAGGGACGGTAAACTTGTAATACTTGCGGCCGACCATCCGGGGAGAAGAGTGACAGCTCTTAGGAATGATGCGATAGGGATGGGAGACAGATACGAATATCTCGGACGCGTCCTGCGTGTCATAACTGGCGAACAATTTGACGGAGTGATGGGCACCACCGACATGGTGGAGGACATCTTGATCGTTGACTACCTGTATGAGCGAAAAACAGGGAAGAGCTTTCTTGATGGGAAAGTAATAACTGGGTGTATGAATAGGGGCGGACAGGCCGGATCAATGTATGAGATGGAGGACGGTTTCACGTCATTCACTCCTGAGAGCCTGAAGAAAATGAGCCTGGACGGTGGCAAGATGATGTACCGGTTTGATCCTTCCGATCATGGTTCACTCGTCACGATAAAGGAATGTGCGGATGCGATTACACAACTTGGTCGATTGGGTTTATACGCTTTCGTTGAGCCGGTGACTGTCGAGGGCAAAGAAAAAAGTCACGCATTCAAGACAGATATTGAGACGCTTGTTCGCGACGTCGGGGCAGCGGCCGCATTGGGCGAAACGTCGCTCGGCACCTGGCTTAAGATCTCTTACAACGGCGACTTCGAGAGGATAGCGCGCTCCACAACGCTTCCGGTTTTGCTTCTCGGAGGCCCTGCAAAGGAATCGCCTCTGGACACCATCAAGGCGTTTGCTGCCGCGATGAAATCAGCTCCGAACGTTCGTGGTGCCATGGTAGGCCGCAACGTGACTTTTGTGAAGGACGACGATCCGCGAGCCATTGCCATGGCGTTATCAATGATAGTCCATGAAGGATATTCAACTCAGGACGCGATGAAATATATGGACAAAAACAGGGGGCAGGAGATGGATTTTTTCTCCACATCTTTCTGACAGCCTGCAACTGGAAATCAGAATGAAGCGGGACAAAGCTTATTGACAATGACAAACGCGCCGTGGTTGTACCATCATCCTACACAGTCCTCGTGAGGTTAAGATGACAACACAGGGAGCAGTTCTACTCGGCCTTTTGATCTACGGTGTCGTGATGTTAGGGATTTCGATATTCTGGATGAGGCGTGTCAGGAAACCTACGGACTATCTCGTCGGCGGAAGAAGCCTTCCGACGTGGGTGCTGGCCGGCAATGTCACTGCCGGCAGCATCGGCACAGGAGTAATTATCGGTGCTTCGGGACTCGCCTATCTCCATGGCTGGGCCGGGAGCGCCTATCCGATCGGACTCGGCCTTGGTACTGCACTCGCAGGGATTATGTTTGCCGTAATGCGCCGGCACAAGTTTATGACTTTGAGCGAAGAGATTGCATCCTACTATGAGAATAAGCGCATCGTGGTCGAGTTCTCCAGTATTACTTTGTTCCTTTCGCAGTTATGCTGGCTGACAGTTCAAATAATGGGTGGTGCGAGCGTGATCGCTGCCGTCACAGGTCTCAGTCCAGCTATCAGCGTTGTCGTTGCCGGGCTCATAACCGCGGCCATAGCTATTCCGGGAGGGTTCAAGAGTGTGGTTTACACGGATTTCCTTCAGGCTGCAATTTTGCTGACAGGATTCATTGTGATGACAGTGGTGGCGCTTCAAAGTTCAGGCGGAATAATCGGACTGCAGCGGGCTGTCCCTCACGCTTACTTTTCATTCCTTGGGGTAAGCTCTTATGGTAGCTGGAAGATTGCCGGACTGATTGCAGCGTTGTCGCTCAGCGTACTTGCGGATCCGGGAAGGCGCCTCAGCATTTATGGCTCCCGGAGCGAAGGCGGAGCACGGGCATCGATGGTGATTGCAGGGATCACGGTCATTATGTTCTCCGGGATTATCGGCATCTCAGGTATGTATGCGTTCCATCTTGATCCGAATCTGCATTCTCCCGACGAGGCGTTGCTCTGGCTTGTGATGAATATCCTTCCATTATGGCTCGCCGCACTTGTCGTCGTGTCAATCACGTCCGGGATTTTTTCCTGCGCTAATGGAAACGCCATGGCAGTCAGTTCTTTTTTTGTGCGCCACATCTTTCCGCTTGCCACAGGCCGCTATCCGAAACGGCCGTTGCTCACTGCGAGGTTGTCGCTTGTGGTCGCATTTGCGTTCTGTACGGTTGTTGCCGTCCACGCTGGAACAATCGTCGGCTTTGTTGTAAAATTTTTGCCGGTAACAATGGGTGGTCTGGCAATTATTGTGGTACTCGGCCGATTCTGGAAACGTTCCACATGGCAGGGTGCACTTGCTGCCGAGGTTGTCACGCCGGTCGTTTCACTGACGGTCATGTTTCTCTTTCCGAATTCTGCTTTCAACAACGCCGTTCTTCTTGCGGTGCCCGGCGTAATTGTGCTCGTTGTCGTGAGTTTCATGACTCCACCTCCTTCGCGGACTTTCAACGAGGTGGCCGAAGCTCTGACCCGTGAACGCGAAGCTATCGAGGGGCGTGACGCGGAGCAGATAGGCAAAGTCGTTGTTGAAACGGGTGAGTGATTTGGTGAGAATATTCTAGTCTGTTGCGGTTTTGTATGTCTCACTTTGAGTTGAAGCTGCGTCCGCATGAGAGGTCCCGCTCCAGGATAGCAGAGTTCGTATGGCATTTGAGTCACAGGTTGGAGATTTGGCTAGACTTCCTTAATGCCGGCAAGGAAGCGCAAGATTGGCTGACTCAATATCATCCTCTCGTCTGCATGGGAATCAACGCTGGTTCGACAGCGGTTCAAAGGTCTATCGAGGATGAATGTCGTGCTTTGATCGAAGCCATCTGATTTGATGACCGGCCAATGATTAACTGTCCTATTTTGAAATGCTCCCCCATCGAATATGAGCCATGGGGATATCTGTCTAATTTCCCGTGTATCCCCCTTTGCGGGAAGAAGCTCGATGGATTTCGGGAGCGTCAGACTGATTTCCCGTAGTACGCAAAGATCCGTGACACCATCGATGAAGAAACAAATGTCGATTCCCAGTAATCGGTTTTTGATCTGAGAGACGGCAATCGGGCATGCTTGGTTGTGAACATAGATGTGAAGAGGCCGATAACTGCGACCGTAGTACTATCCCATCATGGAGCATCTATTGTCGACAGGCCAGGGTATTAGCGACCGCTTCGACTACTTGGGTTTTGCACATTTTTCCTGAATATAGTGCCTTGGTGATGGAGAAGTGACTCTCGACGATACGGTATCCCGGAAGGAACCCAATTACATTATCAGCAGGACGACAAGGATCGACGTTATACCTGTCAGGCAAGTTGAATAATTTACCAGGGTAATAACATGAAAGGAAACAAACGATGAGACCACAATTTCTATTTCACGAGAAGAAGGACAACGTGGGAGTTGCGGTAGTTGAGATAAAGGCAGGAGAGAAGATCGTCGGCTCCTGTCTGAACGACGGCTCGCAGCTCACCATAGAGGCAAAGGAAGCGATTCCTTTGGGCCATAAGGTGGCACTGACGGCGATCAAGAAAGGCGACGTTGTAACGAAGTACGGCATCACCATAGGCCAGGCGAAGGAATCTATCTCTGTCGGACAGCACGTACACGTACATAACGTAAGAAGCAATAGGTGGCAAAATGTCAAAATATAAGTTTATGGGTTACCGCCGTGAGAACGGTGCAGTAGGAGCAAGAAACCATGTTGCGATAATACCGGTTGACGATCTGTCAAACGCGGCTGCAGAAGGAGTAGCCAGCCTTGTCAGTGGTACACTTCCACTCCCGCACGCTTATGGGAGACTGCAGTTCGGCGCGGACCTTGAGTTGTTCTTCGATACGATGATAGGTACCGGCAAGAATCCGAATGTCGCGGCAGCGGTAGTAATCTGCATTGAGCCCAATTGGGCAAACAAGGTTGCCGAAGGAATAGCGAAGACCGGGAAACCTGTTGAGGTCTTTTCAATCGAGAAGTCTGGAGACTTCAAGACGATTGAGAAGGCATCCCGTGCGGCAAAAGGACTGGTACAGAAGGTGTCTGAACTCAAAAGAGAAGAGATTGACGTATCGGATGCCGTGATCAGCACAAAATGCGGTGAATCAGACACGACTTCAGGACTTGGAGCAAACCCGACCGTAGGAAAAGTCTTTGAACGACTCGTTGCCGCAGGCGGCACGGTAATGTTTGGAGAAACGTCGGAGCTTACCGGCGGTGAGCAGGTTGTCGCAGACAGGATGAAAACTCCGGAACTCCGAAAGAAGTTTATGGATATTTTCAACGACTACAATTCGATGATAGAAGCTCAAGGAGCGGATCTATTGGGATCACAGCCGACACAGGGGAACATAGCAGGCGGTCTAACGACAATAGAAGAGAAAGCGATGGGGAACATCCAGAAGATCGGGAACCTGAAGGTCGATGGAGTCCTTGCACCAGCTGAAGCACCGCATGGAAAAGGCTTGCACTTCATGGATACATCATCAGCGGCGGCAGAAGCCGTAACACTGTTTGCAGCGGGTGGTGCTATAGCTCACTTGTTCCCGACGGGACAGGGAAACATCATAGGTAATCCGATATTGCCGGTGATAAAGCTTACGGCAAATCCGAACACGGCAGCCACGATGTCGGAACACATAGATGTCTCCGTCGAGAAGGTACTGACGCTTGAGCATACGCTTGATCAGGCTGGAGATACACTGATGGATATGTTGCTGCGGACCTTGTCGGGAAGGCTGACAGCGGCGGAGGTGCTCAGGCACAGAGAATTCGTGCTAACGAAGCTGTATAGAAGCGCGTAAAGAAAAGCAACCTTGTCAAGGCTTGTCAGGAATTACGGATAACTTTTTACTATTACCGTTCTTCTGTTGGACAACCTTGATAAGGTTTGCCGTGAGGAAAGTTGAGACAAAGGAAAAGCGAGGACAAGAATGAAAGAAGCACCAGCCTCAGTTGCCGTGAAGGCAGAAGAACTAATCCGTTTTGTAACAGATCTAACAGAGAAGTCGGGAGTGAGCCATGAAGATGCTGCAATCCTTGCTGACAGCCTTGTCGATGCGAACCTGAAAGGGATAGACACGCACGGAGTGTCGAGACTTCCGATATACCTGAAAAGGATCTCGTTGGGACTAATAAATCCGAAAGCGGAGATGACGTTCACGAAGAACATGCCTGCTGCCGGAGTGCTGGATGCGAATAACGGATTAGGTCAGGTGGCGGGAGTCAAGGCGATGAAAGAAGCGATAAAACTCGCAAGGGAATGCGGAGTAGGGATGGTAGGCGTGAAGAACAGCCAACACTTCGGCGCCGCTGGATATTACTGCTCAATTGCGTGCAAGGAAGGAATGCTCGGGCTT
>JAKASW010000005.1 GCA_021818875.1 Bacteroidota bacterium | reverse complement strand
TACACTCGGAGACGTTGACAGGTGAGGAGAGAATCTTAAATGTTGGATTCAAAATTCAAAATCAAAAATTGAAAATTTCCTAAGTGCATAACTTCATTACATATTACTTGGGCACCGGTTTCTGGGGGTCACTCATCTCCAGCATCCTCCCCTTCGTCTGGATTTTTCCTTATGCGTTCGTCGCGATGTGGCTTGAGCTAAAAATATCTGCGCACATGCAGGATAGACTCGGTCCGATGCGGACCGGAAGATGGCACGGCTGGGCCCAACCACTTGCTGATGTCACAAAGCTGATGCAGAAGGAGGATATAATCCCTGTCGCCGCCGACAAGGTCCTCTACATCCTTGCTCCCGTCCTGGTGTTTGTCGGATCCTATGCCGCCTACGCGGCAATTCCGTTCAGCCCGGCGTACATCGGTGCGAATATCAACTTAGGAATGTTCTATATCATCGCCGTGAGCGCCATCGTGGTACTCGGCATCCTGATGGCAGGGTGGGCTTCAAACAACAAGTGGTCGCTGCTCGGCGCGATGAGAACCGCGGCACAGCTTGTCAGCTATGAGATCCCATCTTCTCTCGCGGTGCTCGCGGTCATCATGGTTGCGGGGAGCCTCAACCTGAACGACATTTGTTCCGCGCAAGGCGGCTGGTTTTGGAACTGGTACATCTTCGGCAAATTTCCGTTTCTGTTTATTACGTTCGTGATCTATTTTATCGCCTCACTTGCAGAAACTAACCGTGCCCCCTTCGACATTCCGGAAGCGGAGTCCGAGCTCGTTGCCGGTTATCATACCGAGTACAGCGGGATGCGATTCGCGTTTTTCTATCTTGCTGAATATGCGAATATGTTCACGGTTTCGGCAATAGCCGCGTTGCTTTTCTTTGGCGGATGGAACAGCCCGTTCGGCACATTTATGTCCGGTCCGATTTGGGGACTTTTCTGGCTAATTACCAAGGCGATGACTCTGGTTTTCATCCAGATATGGCTCCGTTGGACTCTTCCTCGTTTCCGGGTTGACCAGTTGATGTACCTTAGCTGGAAGATACTGACTCCATTTGCGCTCTTGAACATTTTTGCGGTGGGATTATGGACGGTGCTGAAGTGAACTCGGTTGAACGTTATTTCACGAATATCGGCAAGGGCTTCTGGACCGTGATGGTTGGGATGAAGGTGACCATGAAGCACCTTTTCACGCCTGCTGTCACCATCCAGTATCCGGATGCAAGGATGGCCATCCCGGAGCGGGGAAGAAACAGACTTTATGTCAATATGGATGACTGCATCGGGTGCAACCAATGCGGTATGGCATGTCCGGCTGATTGCATCAAAATTGAAACGGCAAAGTCTCTTCCGACTGAAGACCTCGGGACTACCTCCACCGGGCAGAAGAAGCGTCTCTGGGTTACAAAGTTTGATATTGATTTTGCGAAGTGCTGCTACTGCGGTTTGTGCGTACCACCATGTCCGACAGAGTGCATTTACATGACGGATGTGTATGAGTTTTCTGAGTATGACCGTAACAATCTAATATATAGTTTCACGACTCTGACGCCTGAGGAAGCAGCTGCAAAGGCTCTCCAGGCAAAAGAAGCCGAGAAAGAGGCAGCAGCAAAGAAAGCAGCGGCCGCCGCTGCAGTTGCAGCACAAAAGGCCGCACAAGCTGCAAAAGCTGCGGCAGCTCCGGCGCCAACCGGGTCCCAGGGTTTGCAACACGGGGTTCCCCCAGTGGTTACTACCACGGCGACTGGTCAGGTCACGAGTCCGGCATCTGCCGGCCCGGGGAACGCGAGCCCTCCCACGGGTAATGGCGAGTCCACGGCACCGGCTTCCAGGCCAGCCACCCAACTCGAGAAACCCGCGGGTTTGGCCGAAAACAAGGACGACACTAAGGACACCGCGAACTGAAATGAATTGGTACGATATTATTTTCTACGCCTTTGCGGTTATAACCGTGGTGAGCGCGGTGGGTGTCGTTTTCTCGCGCAACATATTGTATGCGGCATTCTCTCTGTTGTTCACTTTCTTCGGAATTGCCGCTCTTTACGTTCTCCTGACAGCAGATTTTATTGCAGTTACACAAATCCTCCTCTATGTGGGCGGCATACTGGTCCTGATTATATTCGGTGTGATGCTTACCTCGCGGGCCTTCAATGTGGAAGTGAAGCGAGGTTTTTTGAAAAGAATTCCAGCGGTTTTCGTAACCGCCGCCCTTGCAGGGACATTAATTGGAGTGCTCACCACGACCCGCTGGCCTTCGGTCAACTTCTTGCCCTACGAAGAGACGGCGAGGCCGATTGGCGTTCTCCTCATGACTCAGTTTGTACTGCCGTTCGAGCTGGCGTCTATTCTGCTTTTGGTTGCCCTCGTCGGTGCAGTGATAATAGCAAGGCGTGAGAAGGAAAAAAGAGCTTGATGATGAACCTCCATGTAGGTCTGACTGACTTCCTCATAGTAAGCGCCATCCTCTTTTCACTCGGCATTTACGGTGTTGTTACAAGGAAGAATGCCATCATGGTACTCATGGGTATAGAACTAATTCTGAATTCAGCCAACTTGAACTTTGTGGCATTCACTCGATTCGGCCTGATGAACCTGACCGGTCAGGTTGTCGCGGTATTCGTCATTATTCTTGCTGCCGCAGAAGCTGCGGTACTTCTCGCAATTGTTTTGAACATCCACCAGCAGCTCAATACTGTCAATGTGGATGAAGTGGATAAGCTGAAGAACTGATCTTTATGACTCCCCTTTTGAAATGACATTACTGCATCTTGCCATCGCCGTTCTGTTCCTGCCACTTTCAGGCTTCACGCTTCTGATATTTTTCGGAAAGAAAATTAGGCGATCTGATCTGGTGGAGACGGCAATACTCTTCGTTGCTCTCGCTTTCTCCTTATACATCATGATCGAGAAGTTGTTCATCCTTCATCTCGGCACGCTTGATCTGACGTTCAGGTGGATCGATATCGGTGCCCTGGTAGGACATCCGGGATTTGTGCTGGACCTCGGTATAGCGATAGACAACATTACCGCAATCATGCTGGTCGTCGTGACGTTGATAAGCTCGCTGGTCCACCTTTTCTCGTTAGGGTACATGCATGACGACATCCGATACACACGTTATTACGCTTACCTGGGCTTCTTCAGTTTCTCGATGCTGGGAATCGTTCTCTCGAACAACATCCTGATGATGTATGTCTTCTGGGAGCTGGTCGGAATCAGCTCTTACTTGTTAATCGGTCACTGGTTCGAGAAGAAATCTGCCAGCGATGCCGGCAAGAAGGCATTTATCGTGAATCGTGTCGGAGATGTCGGCTTCTTCATCGGCATCATGATAGTCTTCACTTCTTTGCATACGGTTCTGTTCAGCGGCATCTTCAAAGGAATCGCCGCCGGACAATTATCCGGCCCGCTTCTTACTGCCGCAGGTATCTTAATTTTCTGCGGCGCCGTTGGTAAGTCTGCCCAATTCCCGCTGCATGTTTGGCTTCCCGACGCCATGGAAGGTCCGACGCCCGTCAGCGCGCTGATTCATGCCGCTACGATGGTCGCAGCCGGAGTGTATTTGGTGGCAAGAGTTTATCCCATGCTGGACGCGGATGCGTTGACCGTGATTGCTTACATAGGTGCAATGACTGCGTTCCTTGCTGCGACAATTGCGATTACCCAGAACGACATAAAGAAAGTCTTGGCCTATTCGACCATCAGCCAGCTCGGGTACATGATTTTGGGATTGGGTGTGGGTGCATACTCAGCAGGATTTTTCCACCTTGTTACTCACGCTGCATTCAAAGCCGGTCTCTTCCTCGGTTCAGGTTCGGTGATCTATGCGATGCACCATGAGCAGGACATGAGGAACATGGGTGGTCTCCGGAAGAAGATGCCCATAACCTACTGGACATTTGTAATATTCAGCCTCTCGATTTCCGGTATCCCTCTCACTTCAGGTTTTCTCAGCAAGGACAGCATACTTGGTGGAGCACTCGCATACGGCATGTTGAGTGGGAATTATATTATCCCAGTGCTCGGATACGGTGTGGTGTTTCTTACGGCATTTTACATGTTCCGGCTGATAATCGTGACATTCCATGGTGAGCCGCGCGATCTGCATAAGTTCGAACATGCGAAGGAATCACCGGCCGTAATGACGATACCGCTCATAGTCCTGGCTTCTCTTTCACTGTTTATCTTTTATACTTTTAATCCTTTTAGTCCCGAATCAAGCTGGATCATGAAGGACGTTGTCAAGCCTGAGTCCGTAGTGCCCGCGGCTCAGAGTCGCGGTTGGAGTAAACCTGCAGTAATTGAGACCGCGATGTCTCCGACGGCTTCAAGTACATCTTCACAGGCACAAAGCGGAACAAAGAGTGTCACATATTACGAGGAGGCTTTAGAAGAAAGTCACTATTTTGGAATGGGACTTTCCCTGACGCTTGCATTTCTCGGCATATTAGCTGCGTTTATCATTTATCATTGGAAGAAGATAGACGCTGAAAAGCTGAAGCAGTCCGTGAAGCCGGTTTACACTTTCCTTCTTAACAAGTGGTATTTTGACGAGCTATACGGTGCAACCGTCGTAGCCGGGACAGTGAGGCTGAGCAGGATGATGGCGTGGTTCGATGGCCATATCATAGACGGAATTGTCAACGGTGCAGCTACAGTTACGCGCGGCGCATCCACGCTCAGCGGACAGTTTGACCATTACGTAGTTGACGGTCTGGTAAACTTCTCTGCTCGGTTTACCGGCTTGCTTGGCAGAGGCGCTCGCCAGGTGCAGACAGGAAAAATTCAGACGTATATCGTATTTGCCTTGCTCGGCGTGATAATAATCTTTTTTGCATTTAGACAGTTTTAATTGGAGGAATAATGCAGTATCAATTCCTTGGAATCGGGTTTCTGACGTGGATAACTTTCCTGCCGATACTTGGCATGGTTGTGGTCCTTCTCATTCCAAGAGGCAACGCGAACGCCATGAAGTGGATAGCCCTGGGTGCCACAATCCTTCAACTCGTATTTGCCGTGCTCATCTGGATAAATTTCAATCCGTCTCTTTCTGGAATAAATGACCCGAGCGGTTTCCAGTTCATCGAGAAGACAAGGTGGATCGATCTGCAGGGAGTGGGCTGGTTCGGACACGTGGTTGTCGATTATTTTCTTGGGATAGATGGGCTGAGCTTACCGATGGTAATTCTCACTGCAATTATCTCCTTTGTGGGGGTAATTGCATCATGGAACATCAACAAGGCGCAAAAGGGCTACTTCGCACTTTATCTCCTCCTCGATACCGGAATGATGGGTGTTTTCGTAGCACTCGACATGTTCCTATTCTATGTCTTCTGGGAGATAATGCTGCTCCCGATGTATTTCCTGATCGGAATCTGGGGAGGACCGAGGAGGGAATATGCTGCTATCAAATTTTTCCTATATACATTACTGGGTTCAGTTCTGATACTCCTTGTCATGCTGGGTCTGTATTTTAGTGTTAGCGTTAAGGATCCGACAACGGGGCAGATGATGCACACGTTCAACTTGCTGGATTTCATGAATCCCAAGAATTTCGATCCGCACTCATTGCTTGGTGGACTCGGGACCTACTGGCGAGATGTCGCATTCATCGCATTGTTCATCGGCTTTGCAATCAAAGTGCCTGTCTTTCCTTTTCATACGTGGCTTCCCGATGCGCACGTGGAGGCGCCGACGGCTATAAGCGTAATCCTGGCAGGGGTCCTGCTGAAAATGGGGACATACGGGTTCCTTCGGATCAGCTTCCCAATTTTCCCCGATGCGATGTTGAAATTCGCGTTCCCGCTCGCGGTCCTCGGATTCATTAACATTGTTTACGGTGCACTCTGTGCCATGGCACAGACGGATTTCAAGAAGATGATTGCTTATTCGAGTATCAGCCACATGGGCGTGGTTCTTCTCGGCATCGCCGCCCTCAACACTCAAGGCGTTGCAGGCGGAGTGCTCCAGATGTTCAATCATGGTATAGTCACGGCAATGCTCTTCCTGGTAGTCGGCGTGATTTACGACCGCGCGCACACTCGCGATATGAGCGCCTTTGGCGGCCTTGCTACACAGATGCCGATCTATACCGGTGTGATGACTGTAGCCTTCTTTGCGGCGATCGGGCTGCCGGGATTGAGCGAATTTGTGAGTGAGCTGCTTTCATATCTCGGTGCATTCCAGTCATTCCAGTGGGTGGCAATTTTCTCCAGCATAGGCATCGTCCTCACGGCAGGCTACATGCTCTTGGCCCTGCAGCGTGTGTTTCTCGGACAGCTCCCCGACAAATGGAAAGGTTTGCCGGATGTGACCGGAAGGGAACTGGTTGCATTTGTTCCCCTGATGGCAATCGTAATCCTGCTTGGGATTTTCCCCTCGATTCTGCTGCACCCGATGAATGCATCATTGAATCATTTGGTAGAATTCGTGCAGAAAGCCGGTTCCGGATTGATGGCGGCGAAGTGATGGTACGTAATTGTTTCTCAGGACCCATCATGTGTCATTCTGAGCGGAGCGAAGAATCCAGTTGTACAGAGGATAGCAATGAATTCTTTGCCCGTTTCACTCCCTCAGAAAGGCCTCTCGGATTTGGCGATTGTTTCAGGAGATTGATGTGAGATCCGGAGTTGGAGTTAATGCGAACGTATTATGTATAAATAATGGCTAGCAAGAAGAACGGAACGATTCATACCGCTGTCGCCAATAACCTCAGGCGAAGAATCTATGAGCACAAGAGCAAATCGGTGCCGGGCTTCACGAGCTGGTATGATGTGAACAAATTGGTTTATTTCGAGGATAACAATGACATAAGGCTGGCGATTGCCCGGGAAAAACAGATAAAGGGATGGCTTAGAAGGAAGAAGATCGCCTTGATCGAATCGACGAATCCTCAATGGATGGATCTAAGCGAGGCTTGGAATGAGTGAAGACCAGCTATTGTGTTGGACAGATTACTTTGATTATCATCATTACTCGGTACAAGGAAAGGAAGCGGATCGTATGAGCGGTGAATGGATTCTTCGGTCATCCGTTCCACTTTGTGGTTCGGGTTCCCTCAGAATGACATATTGCCTCAGTTTTGAGCAGTTAAGAAACATGAGTTGAGAATGTCCCAGACTATATATCAGAGTTTCGGTTACATACTACCGGAGACGATTCTCTCGGTCTTCTTCGTCCTTACATTGCTGACCTCTATCGTCGGAAAACGGCGCTCGAAGTATTTGCCTGCCTATATGGCACTCCTTGGATTTGTGATAGCCGGCATCTTCGTACTCAACCAGATGGGAACCGACGAGCTGGTTTTCAGCGGCATGTATGCTGTGGATCCTTTCAGTTGGTTCTTCAAAGTGATATTCCTTGTCGCAGGTATCCTGATCATTCTCTTCTCCTTGCAGAGCCGTGAGCTGGAGGCCACCGCTACAAAGTACGCCGAATACTTCAGCTTGATTATTTCGTTGACCATCGGTGCCTTCTTCATGGCAGGGGCGACGAACCTCTTGATGATGTACTTATCGCTCGAGCTGGTAAGCATTTCGTCGTATATCCTTTCCGGTTTCACGAAGGAGAGTGCGCGTGCCGACGAGGCATCTTTGAAGTATGTAATCTATGGTGCTTTTTCATCTGGACTTATGCTCTACGGGATTTCGTTGCTGTATGGATTGACCGGTGAAACCAATCTTTATGCTTTCAACCAGACTCTTGCGATCGGCGGCATTCAGAGAATCACCATCTTAATCGCCGTCGTCCTGATCCTTGCGGGCCTCGGTTACAAGATCAGCGCTGTACCATTTCACTTCTGGACTCCGGACGTTTACGAAGGTGCACCGATCACCGTCACCGCTTTCTTGTCGGTTACATCAAAAGCTGCTGGCTTCGCCATGCTGATGCGGTTCTTTAAGATCGGTTTTATCGATGTCGGGGCACAGCCGGTGGTGGCGGGCATGTGGGAGATCTTCAAAGGGTTCAGATGGACCGACATAATTGCTGCTCTTTCAGTCCTCACCATGACGATAGGTAATCTTGTCGCGTTATGGCAGACCAACATAAAACGGCTTCTTGCATACTCAAGCATCGCGCACGCCGGTTATATCCTGATGGGATTCGTGACGCTGAGTAACTTTGGCATGTCTGCTATGCTTATGTACTTTGTCGCTTACCTTCTAATGAACCTCGGTGCTTTTTACGTGGTGATGTTGGTTGCTAACAAATACCACACTGAGAACATCGAAGATTACAAGGGACTCGGTTACCGTTCGCCATACGTCGCTTTTGCGCTGACTGTGTTTTTGTTCTCACTTACAGGTATTCCACCCACTTTCGGCTTCATAGGAAAATTCTATCTCTTCGCTGCACTTATCCATACGAACTACATCTGGCTTGCCATAGTCGGCGTCATCAACAGCGTCATCTCTTTGTACTACTACCTGAATATTGCACGGAACATGTATCTCCGTCAGCCGTCTGAAACTTCACGGATATCTTTCGACTTCGGGACAAATCTTCTGATGACACTTCTCATTGTGCCGAACATTCTCCTGATGCTCTACTTCTCGCCAGTTCTTGCCTGGGCGCAGAACTCGGTGACGATGTTCGGGATTAGATAAGAGTAGTCTCCCGTCGGGCCGACCGGATCCCGGTGTGCCGGGACTGTCGATGTACCATTTCGTTTTTGCAACCGGCACAGAAGAATAACTTTTCGCCCTGACTCAGGGCCTGACGCTGGTCTGCACAAATCTCACCTCAAGTTTTCCCCACACTTCTCCAGTTGAAATTAAGAGCCTATGTGACTAACATGTGAGCGGTGCTTGGAACAGAAATGGAATCATCGAGCGCACTCCTTTATCGCCATGGGACACGTCCCTGTTAATCATAAGAAAAGCCAGCCATCAAGGAGAACTCTTCATGAAGAAGAACGATACTGACTTAACCCGAAGAAAGCTTCTCAAAACCACTGTTGCAGCGGGACTTGCTGCTGCGGTCTTTCCATCTTTAGCCCGGCGAACTACTGCACCGCAATCGGAATTCCATGTCTCTGTTTCAGAATTCGATGAAGTGACCGTAGCTGAGCTGCAAGAGGGATTGAGGTTGGGGAAATACACCGCACGCTCGATTGCAGAGCATTATCTCGAACGTATCGACGAAATAGACAAGCACAGACCGGGCGTCAACAGTATCATCGAGCTGAACCCCGACGCACTGAAGATTGCCGATGAGCTTGATAAGGAACGGAAGGAGAAAGGGCCGCGGGGACCGATCCATGGAATACCTGTTGTCATCAAAGATAACATCTCCACCGCCGGCAGGATGATGACAACTGCCGGCTCGCTTGCACTCGTCGGGTCTAAGCCGATGCACGACTCTTTCGTGGTACAGCAGCTTCGAAAATCGGGAGCGATCATTCTCGCAAAGACGAACCTTAGCGAATGGGCCAACATGAGGTCAAACCATTCGACAAGCGGCTGGAGCGGTCGAGGCGGACTTACAAGAAATCCCTATGCATTAGATCGAAACACATCCGGGTCAAGCTCCGGATCGGCTGCCGCCGCGTCGTCTAACCTGACAGCGGTCGCAATAGGCACCGAGACCGATGGCTCTATTGTCAGTCCCTCCTCCATCAATGGGATAGTGGGAATAAAACCGACCGTTGGACTCGTCAGCCGGACAGGCATAGTGCCAATATCTCATACACAAGATACGGCCGGTCCGATGTGTCGGAGCGTTCGGGATGCAGCGACGCTTCTCGGTGCCATGGTCGGTGTCGATCCGGAAGACAAAGCGAGCAGGGCAAGTAAGGGAAAGTTTCACCGAGATTATACGAAATATCTCGACCCGGCCGGTCTCAAAGGAGCAAGATTGGGTGTCGTCCGCGGTTACTTCGGATTCCTGCCGCAGGTCGACAAAATCATCGATGGAGCGCTGGAAGCTCTCAAACACAACGGTGCTGTTCTGGTCGATCCGGCGGACATCAAGTCACTTGCAAAGGTGGGCGGTGCAGAGAATATCGTCCTTCAGTATGAGCTCAAGACCGATATGAAGATGTATCTTGAGTGGGTCGGCCCGTCCGCCCCTGTTCATTCGCTGAAAGACATCATAGAATTTGACGACAGACACAAAGATACTGAGATGAAATATTTTGGACAGAGCATCTTCCTGGAAGCGGAAGCACGAGGTCCTTTGACTGATAAGAAATATATTGATGCGCTTGCCAGGTGCCGGAAGTTGTCCCGCACGGATGGAATCGACTTTGTGATGAACAAGTACAAGCTCGATGCTCTTGTTGCCCCGACTGACAGTCCAGCGTGGGTGACAGATCTTGTAGATGGTGACCATTTCTTAGGTGGAAGTTCACAAGCCGCTGCTGTGGCAGGCTATCCGAGCATAACTGTACCGGCCGGATTTGATTTTGGACTTCCAGTGGGCATTTCATTTTTCGGGAGGGCGTGGAGCGAGCCTGTTCTGATACGGATCGCATATGCATTTGAGCAAGCTACAAAAGTGAGAACCCCGCCAAAGTTCCTACCAACGGCTGATTTGTCCTAAAAAAGAATGGTCCCGCCAAACGGCGGGACCATTCTGTATCAACCGACTTCCGATGCAAGCTTCTGAGAGCGACGTATAGCCTTCACGCGCTTCATCCTCTTGCGAACTGAGGGCTTGGTAAAGTAAGTGCGCTTCTTGAATTCTTTAAGAATTCCGGACCGCTCGTACTTCTTCTTAAAGCGCCTCAGTGCTCTGTCGATCGGCTCATTCTCTTGAACAATGACGCCGACCAAGGATATCACCTTCCTTTTTGTTAAATGAACTTTTAGTAAAGATAACTCTTGGTTGCCCGAATAACAAGGGAGCGTCGGCTTTGGATTTCAACTTTTCTCGTTAATCACTTTTCTCACTATCTTGAGAACATTTGCCGGTGAATATGGTTTCTGCATGAAAGCATCAGCTCCCGCTTCCAGCATCTCGGCTCTTGCTTTTGCATCGATAAATCCGCTTGCGAGGACCACCTTCGTCCCCGGATTGATTTTTTTCACCCGCCTTATGATCTCAGTCCCTTCCATTTTTGGCAAACCTTGGTCGGTAATCACCGCTGCGATTTCCACATGATTCTCCGAGAATACTTTCAGACCTTCTTCGCCGTCATGGGCACAAAAAACTTTATACCCTCTCGACTCGAGAGCAAACCTCACTATTTCCGCCAGCATTTCTTCGTCTTCAATTATAAGAATGGTCTCGGTGCCATCGAGCAGCAGAGGCAATTCCTCTGTCGATTTAGTACTGGATTTTTTGTCCTTCTCCACCGTCGGTAAATAGACTGAAAATGTATTGCCTCTTTCGGGTTCACTCTTTATATCGAATAATCCCTGGTGGGTTTGAACAATTGAATGCACGAGCGAAAGTCCGAAACTTGTATCCGCGATTTCCGGCTCGCCCGCCGAAAAAGGATCGAGAAGAGCCTCCCTTGTTTTAGCGCTCATCCCGATGCCGGTATCGGCGACACTCACCTCAACTAGTCTCTTTTCAGTTCGATGCTGAAGAAGCACCTGGGTCTTATCAGGCTCACAGATCAATGTTGTCAAAACCAGTTCACCTCCCTGTGGCATCGCATCGCGGGCGTTTACGCATAGATTCAGAATTGCGAGATGTAGTCCTATGCGATCACCGACGATCCTCGGTAAATTCGGCTGAAGGTTTTCGAGGACGACGATATTCTTGGGAAACGTTTCCTTAACCATCGTGACTATTTCATGGACTATCTGGTTGAGGTCGACAGACTCGAGGACTGTTCCGGATTCCCTGGCGAACGTCAAGAGTTGCTTAACGAGAAATGCCCCTCGGTCGGACGCGGCAGATATATCCGAAACGCTTTTGGATAACTTAGTCGGATCAGTAGCCCGTTGCGGAAGGAGAGCTGCGTTAGCGCCGATTATGTTCAGGATGTTGTTGAAGTCATGCGCAATTCCGCTCGCAAGTGAACCGAGGCTCTCAATCTTCTGGGTTTGCATGAGCTGACGTTCCAGTTGTCGCCGTTTCTGTTCTTCTCTTCGCAGCTCTTCTTCCGCGCGTCTTTTCTCCGTCACATCTCGCACGATCGCGAGAACCCGTCCGTCGGGGAGCCTCCGCAGGCTGCTTTCGAGTACCAATTTCTTGCCGTCCTTTCGAATGAATGATCTCTCTGCAAGAATTGGCTTGCCCGTTTTCATCTCGTCAACATTCGTTTGTGCTCCATCACTCAGCCACGGATATAGAAACTCCGGCATCTTCATCTGAAGAATTTCACTTCTCCAGCTCCCGAGTAGTTCCTCTGCTTTTTCATTCGCGTCCAGGATATTTCCGGAGGCGTCCGCAAGGAAAATTGAGTCGGAAGCATGATCGAAAACTATTTTGTAGGATTTCTCAAAGTCATGAACGGACGCGGCAAGGCGGTGCATTAACAGGTACAGGACCATCCCCGTGACGCTTACAAAAAACAATCCCTCCAGGGTTGAAGCCCATGGGTTCGTAAGCGGATTCAAAATTGTCAAGTGCGCTAGCTGATCAGAAACAAGCATCCACGCAAAAGATGCCAGCACATAAATTATCGTATATTGGATAATCTTGGTGCCGGTGCTCTCGAAAGAGTCGTTTACAAACTGGCCTTCATTTTGCGTCATGGTGCTCGGATCGAATGTTCAGAGAGAAAAGTATACTAAGGCTTCGTGATTTCCAAGAAGGAGAATGAAAATCCGCGCCTGTCTTGTTATATTAGCATTAAATGACAGACACCTCTTCTTCATCCATTATATACAAGTTCGGAACTACTTCTTTTCAGTTCGGAAAGCGTACCTATCTTATGGGTATCCTGAACGTGACGCCGGACTCGTTCTCAGACGGCGGCAGGTTTTTTGATCAAACCGATGCCGTCCTGCACGCTTTCCAAATGGCGAAAGATGGGGCAGACTTAATTGATGTCGGTGGCGAGTCAACGCGACCCGGCGCGGAATCCGTTGCGGTTGAAGAGGAACTGCGTAGAGTTGTCCCCGTCGTCAACAAAATACGACAGAAAAGCGATATTCCGATATCGGTGGACACATATAAGGCTAAGGTCGCACTTGAGGCACTGAAGGCAGGAGCGAACGTGGTTAACGACATAAGCGCGATGACGTTCGATCCCGGCATGGGCGAAGTAATTTGTGCCAATAGTGCTTCGATTGTACTGATGCACATCAAAGGGACGCCGAAAGACATGCAAGCGAACCCGCGATATGACGATGTGGTCTCCGAAGTCTATGGATACCTTGCTGACGCGGTTGATCGCGCGAAAAAAAGCGGCATCACGCAGATAATGATCGATCCCGGGATAGGATTTGGCAAAACTGTCGACCACAATCTGGAGTTGATTGACAGGCTCCAGGAATTCCGACGGATTGGTGTCCCGGTTTTGGTAGGAGTGTCACGGAAATCATTCATCGGGAAAATCATCGGTGCCCCCGTCGAGTCACGTCTCGAAGGGACGGCCGCAGCGGTCGCCGCGAGCATACTCCATGGTGCAGACCTTGTCCGCGTTCACGATATCAGGGAGATGCGTAGAGTAGCTCTTATTGCAGATGCAATAGGGAGACGGAAAGCATAATGGAGCTGTTTCACATCGGCTTCATTACCGTCTCGGTCATCGACATTCTCGATATCGCGATAGTCACTTTCATATTCTATAAGCTTTACCAGATCATGCGTGGGACTGTCGCGGCTCAGATTTTCATCGGCTTGCTGATGATTGTGGCACTGTCATTTGCCGCACAAGCTCTCGGAATGCGCGCGCTCGGCTGGCTCCTCGGCACGCTTACCAACATTTGGGTGATTGCGTTCATAGTCCTCTTTCAGCCGGAGCTCAGGAGACTGTTCTTATATTTTGGGAAGAACAGCTTCATCAGGTTTTTTATCCACATTGACATAAGCGAGACCGTGGATGATATCGCAGACGCTGCTGCCGAGTTGAGCAACCGGCAGCATGGGGCATTGATCGTTATTGCGCGGGGGAGTGCCCTCCGAACCATAATAGAAACCGGCGAGGAGATCAGGGCTAAAGTCTCAAAAGCGCTTCTGGTTACTATATTCAACCCAAAGGCACCGCTCCATGACGGGGCAGTTGTTGTTCGCGGCGACACAGTCGAGGCCGCGCGATGTACACTGCCGCTCAGCTCCACGACCAAAATCAGTGGGTACGTGTTAGGCATGAGACACCGTGCTGCGCTCGGTGTATCCGAGCAGTCTGACGCACTTGTCGTGGTGGTCTCGGAAGAGACTGGAACTATTTCAATCGCAGAGGATGGTGCATTGATGCGAGGGCTGTCGCCGGAAGGTTTGCGGCGGCGCTTGAAGGAAACGCTACCGAGACCGACCGACAAAGCCGCGAAGTCGATCTTCAAGAAGACGACGGAGAGTGCCTGACGAGTTTGTTGCATTTCCGGCTGTTAAGGCAGCGATACATCCGGAGGAAATCTTACTGACTGAAATGAACTCGAGGTCGTAGCCAATGACAAAGTCACGTTTGCTTGACAGGTATTCGGAAACCCGTGACGATATGGTGAGACTCCTTATAGATAGGGGAATAACAAGCCCTGACGTGTTGCATGCCATGGCACAGGTAGAACGGCACCTGTTTGTTCCCCTGCCGCTTCGAAATCATGCGTATGACGATGCGGCGCTGCCCATCGGAGAGGGCCAGACTATTTCACAGCCTTTCACGGTGGCAGTCATGACGGAAGCGCTTAAGGTCGGCAACGGCGACAAAGTTTTGGAAATTGGTACCGGCAGCGGGTACCAGGCAGCAATCCTTGCGGCGATGGGTGTAAGAGTTTTCACAATCGAAAGGATCCCGTCGCTTCTTAAATCAGCTCGCTCAATCCTCGAGAATCTCGGTGTCAGGTTCCTGTCAAAATTGAGTGATGGATCGATGGGCTGGAAAGAGTTGTCACCATTTGACGGCATACTCGTGACTGCAGGCGCGCCGGATATACCGAAGCCTTTAGTGGAACAGTTGAAAGTCGGCAAAAGGCTCGTCGTACCGGTGGGGTCCCAGGATTTTCAGCAGATGAAAGTCGTCACAAAGATCAGTGATAACAACGACTTCAAAGTGACCGAGCTGGCGGACTTCAAGTTTGTCCCGTTGATTGGAAAGGAGGGATGGCCATCGGGACGGTCGTTGGGAGAGGGTATGTCTTCGAATGGGCGCGAAGGGTGAGCGGCCCGGTGGAATGAATCACTGGGAAAAATCAGAACGAGTCGTAACTGCTATCGTCGGTCCCACTTGTACCGGTAAAACGGATACCGGGATCGAGCTCGCGAAGCTTGTCGATGGAGAAATAATATCTGCTGATTCAAGACAGATCCATAAACTCATAGACATCGGTACGGCAAAGCCGACCCCGGATCAGCGGAGGAAGGTTCCGCACCATCTTGTAGACATCGTCCCGCTCGATGAGACGATCAGCGCGGGCGCTTATGCGGCACTTGCAAAATATGCAATAAACGAGGTGTTTGACAGAGAGAAGACACCGATATTGGTTGGCGGCTCAGGTCTTTATCTGCGGTCAGTGATCGATGGCTTATTTGAAGCGCCGGAGATCGATCCTAAGATTCGATCAGGGCTCAGGCAACGGCTCGCAACCGAAGGACGTGAAAAACTGCTCGAGGAGTTGAAACGCGTCGATCCGTCCGCTGCACACGGGTTGGTACCCGGGAACTACAAACGCGTCTTGAGAGGACTGGAGGTGTTCTATTCTTCCGGCAGACGTATCTCTGAATTGCAGAAGGAGCTTCCCGATCCCCCAAGCTTTTCAACCGTTCAGTTTGGAATCACGAGAGATCGGAAGGAGTTGTATCGAAGGATTGAGGAGCGTGCCGACGACATGATCGGGGCAGGGTTAGTGGAGGAAGTGAGGGCGATACTTGGACGAGGAATTGATCCGTCGTTGAATTCTCTGCAGACCACAGGATACATGGAGACGATCAAGTACCTACGAGGCGAGATCAAATTTGAAGTGATGGTCGAGTTGATTAAGATGAACACCCGGCGATACGCAAAGCGTCAGATGACATGGTTTAGGAAGGACAATAGGATTATCTGGATGGAGGGGACGGGGAAGAGCCCGGGAGAGATGGCGGAGGAAATTTGGCAAAGGTTGAAGAAAGTTAAGCGAGGATAGAGTAACAGGGATCTGAAGCAAAGTCAAAAACCCACTTCAGGATTCCATCACAGTTGCCTGGTGCCTTTCTTCGTCCTATGTCTGTTTATATGCGCTTCGGGCAGTGGCGTACCATGATGCAAAGTGATTCCCTTTACTTAAGTGAGGGCAGTGGATTGTCGTTGTTTCAGAAAAGGACCAGCCCCTTATTTGTGTCTTGAGAAAAGAATGATGAAACAAGCAGGTGGTTGTCCTGAATAATTCTCTCGATTTCCTGAGTTGAGCAATTCCCCCTTCTTGTCCAAACAAAATAAGATGGATACGTCAACAAGGTGTTAAGAGTATCGAAATCGCTGTCTCTTGTAACGATAACATAGTAGCTCCATCTTGTATAATTCCAGATGTGAAAATTATTTGAATTTTCTAAACCGACTTCAGAACGATGGAGAATCAGGGAAAATGGAAACCGGTGACTTGACGAGCACAGGAGAAAGGTTGTGGTCGAAAGGGAGCTTCAAACGAATGCGATCATGATTTGGTGTTCGTAACTTGCCGCATAACTAAGACAAGCAGGAATATTCGCCGTTGTAGCGTAAGGGAAATCTCTGAGTATTTCCTTCTGAGCAACTTCCAGCTCCAGACATGAAAGTACATCATAACCTCGATTCGCATACCAGGAATGGTGGGTTTATCGCTTCGCTTGCCGGATTCCATTGTAATAATGTCTCTATAATTTTTCATAATGAGACCTCAATCCGATCCATAAGTGCGGGAAAATATTATCAACATTCCGTTGGCAGTCCGATCCTGATAGACCTTATTCCATCTGGATCTCAAGATGCCGAAATGGCAGGAGATGCCGTGATCCACGAGAGATTACTCGATCGTACCCAGTGTCTTAATCATAATATCCGCTGCTTCCGCACTGTCCTTTGCCGTCTTTACGAACTTTTTTCCCGGCTCACGTCTTTCAGATGTGAGCTCCCGGTCTAGTAGGTCAATAACCGGTTTCCAAAATCCCCCGACTACCACTATCGGTTTCTCTTTTATCAGAGTTTTGTTCATTAATTCCCAGATAAGAGAGAATTCGACAAGCGTGCCCGTACCACCTTTCAAGACAATGTATCCGTCACCGAGCTCGACGAGTCGCTGAAGTCTTTCATAGAGAGAATCAGTGTGGACCTGGATATTCACATACCGGTTTGGAGTTGTCGAGAACACAGTGGATGTTACGCCGATGATCTTCACGTCGAATGGAGAAGCGCCTCTGGAGACTGCCTCCATTATTCCGGCATAACCTCCGGTGCAGACTGAAAGCCTCCCCTCCGCAAGTCTTCGGCCGATGAGTTCTGCCTCTTCATATTCCGGCGAGCTTGGGATGGGTCTACTGCTTCCGAAGACTGTTACGGTTTTCCCGGCAACCGATCTTGAGGCTGGCTCTGTTTCAGGCATGAGACCTGGATCCTGTTGGATAAGATATGAGCACCGCTTATCACTGGATAGATAGGATGGGTTTTCGCGGATTACACATCAACATAATGCCAGGAAATCCGTTTGCATCCGTGTTCAGAATTTCTCGGCGGGCTAATTATAGATTACGATACGCTGCCCCGGATGAATATCCCGGCGGGCGGTGTTGTTCCATTCTCGAAGCTGGTCAAGACTGACGCCGAACTTTTGCGCTCTGCTCCCAAGGGAATCCCCCTGCCGGACCCGGTAAATCATTCTCGAATCTGCATCTGGTGTCTGATCGGGCGGGTCGATATCCTTCTGGCTAACGTTCACTGCAGCAACATCTGGTGCTACTCTCAGCCTTTCTCCAACATTGATCCTGCTTGAAGGAAGATTATTCCAGTTCCTGAGGTCGCTGACAGTGACATTATAACGCCCGGCGATCCCGATGAGTGTCTCACCCCATCGTACCCTGTGGAATGCAGAATTGGATGATGTTGGTGACTGCAAGTTCGCACTCAGCTTTTTCGCGGCGATGCTCGCACGTCCGGAAACAATCAATCTCATTCCTGCTCTGATCCAGGAGCCTCGCAGGTTGTTCAGACGTTCCAAGTTTCGGACTGTTGTTCCATATTCCTCTGCTATTAAACCAAGATTCTCGCCTCTTCTAACAATGTGAATAGACCCGGAAGAATGCCGGTGTGTTCCATTGCCGGAAGCAACTTCGTCGAGTCCATAACCTCTTCTTCCCGCGTAATAGGAACTGCTGACCGGAATAATCAAAACCATACCAGGGCGTATCAACCTGTCATACTGCGGGATGTGGTTCGCCCGTCTCAACGAGGCTAAGGAAACATGGTACATCATGGCGATTGAATACAACGATTCACCCCACCTGACCCTGTGGAACGCCAGTGACAGCTTGGCAGACTTCGGTAGCTTCTGATAGTCAGATGCAAACACGGGACCCATGCCGTCCGGCACGAGTAGTGGGTAACCTTTTCCCGGAAAATCGGGAGGTGTTGCGGCATGAACTAGCTCGGGGTTCAGACTCATGAGTGTTTCAACGCTGACGCCTGCAGCATTAGCCAATGACCGAAGGTCAATGCTTTCAGGTATCCACACCGTGTCACAAGGAGGCGGGGGAGCATCCACGCTGTCGGCAAACCCGTATTCTTTGGGATTCATCGCGATCATCGTAACCGCGATATACTGTGGGACGTAGTTGCGGGTTTCCCAGGGAAGGTATCGTTTGATCCTCCAGAAATCCGTGTCACCTCCGCTCCATCTTATTGCTCTATTAACAGACCAGGTACCACAGTTGTAAGCCGCAATCGCGAGATACCAATTGTGGTAAATGTTGTAAAGGTCCCTGAGATGCTTAGCCGCTGCGACGGTAGCTAATGTAGGATTCCGTCTTTCGTCGTACCACCAGTTCGCACGAAGACCGTAAAGCGCTCCAGTGGACCTGATGAACTGCCATAACCCAACAGCCCTTGCCCAGGAGCGCGCCTCGGGATTCAATCCACTTTCGGGCATGGAAAGGTAAGCAAGCTCCGGCGGCATCCCCTCCTTCTCAAAGATCTTCTTCATTTGCGGGAGATATAACCCCGATCTGTATATCCACTTTTGCATATGCCATCGGCCGCGGGTGGTGAAAAACTCTATGTTTTGCTTGACATACCTGTTCATTACGAGTGGAATAGTGGTCTTCGCAACTGTTGGTTTCGGGAAGCTCTGACCGGAAACATTAATACTGTCGACAATTTGAGAAAGTTTCTCCTGCAGCGCGAACACGGACGTGCTGGGGCCAAGGTTTTGAACCGAAGAAATATACTTCTCGTAGTCTTTTATTATTCTCTGGCTGAGTGAAACAAAATCGGTGTCTTCTTCTATGGCAGGATAATAACTGAGATCGTTTAGGACCTCGATGGCATTTTCAAATTCGGTTTCAGAAGAGTCCTGGTTACCCGATTTCTGAAGTGCGAGCGCTTCCTGATAATGCTGACGTGCCAAATCCATCAACTCGCCCACGGCCTCAGTTCCTCCAAAGATTGTATCTATCCCGTATTGAACAGAGAGCTTAGTCTGTTGCTCAATTGCCCGCCGGCTTTGCTCGATAGATGATCTCAGCCCTCCGGTATCCAACTGTGACTTTGCTTCGCTCTTCACCTCCTCACTCAGAGACTTCTCCAGTCCTCGATTGGATGAACAGGAGAAGAAAACAACCCCTAGCGCGCCTATGATCAACAGTACGAACGTTCTGCTTCTCTGCATTAGCCTCTTTGGTTTAGTAAATGTTATCCAATATATGCCCATCCTGCACATTTGTCAAGAAAAAGTTTAAATCCGCCGTGAAACTATCGAATAGACCATAAGTTAGAGTGTCCAACACCGCCCAAAAATGGCGATGTGCAAAAGGAGTCTAAGTCTACATGACCAACTGGGAGCGCAGGCGAAAAGTGTAACCGCTGCCAAAGGCATCACTTCATGACAAGTCACCAACCTGCCTGCCAGCAGGCAGGGCCACTAAGTGTTGTACAACGACACCAATACAAAACATTTTTCTTTGAGCCTTTGTGGTTTCCAGAGGGGTTCTCTGCCTGGCCTCTGGGAGGTGCGCTGCAGAGAGGCGGAAGGGAATAGTATGACGTGTGCCTTGGAAATGAATGGAATAGAAAAGGATCCAACATGGCACTGAGGAACAATCGAAACGGGGAGAAGACGGCATTGGCGGTGCAAACGGTATCCAGTGATGCTGAGCGACAAGTCGCGCTGTTTTTCAGAAGACTAGTGGTTCGTCGTACACTCCAAAGACTTCTTTTAGAGTCTCGCACATTTCTCCGAGTGTTGCATAGACCCTCGTCGCTTTCAGAAGAGAAGGCATCAGATTTCCGCCATTCTCTGCCTTGTCTCGAAGCTCGGCCAAAGCTGCTTTGACATCTTTCCGGTCCCTGCTTGCCCTCACTTCAGCAATGCGCTGCCGTTGTTTTAGCTCGACCTCTTTCGGTATTTCAAGAATCGGTATCTCGATCTTTTCGTTTTCCTGGACGTATTCGTTTACACCAACGATGATCTTATCTTTCTTGTCCAACTCCTGCTGATACCGATAGGCTGCATCGGCGATTTCCCGTTGGAAGAATCCCATCTCAATTGCGGGTATAACTCCGCCGAGCGAATCAATTTTCTCGAAATATTTTTCGGCCTCTTCTTCCATTCTGTTCGTGAGACTTTCAACAAAATAACTTCCGGCAAGCGGATCGACCGTGTCCGTGACTCCGGTCTCGTAAGCGATGATCTGCTGTGTACGAAGTGCGATGGTGACCGCTTTCTCGCTCGGCAACGCCAGGGTCTCGTCCATGGAATTTGTATGAAGGGACTGGGTACCTCCGAGGACCGCGGCTAATGCCTGAAGGGTTGTTCGAATAATGTTGTTCTCCGGCTGCTGTGCGGTAAGCGAACAACCGGCGGTTTGGGTATGATACCTTAGCTTCCACGTTCGAGGATTCTTCGCACCATATTTATCCCGCATTCTCCTCGCCCATATTCTCCTTGCAGCACGGTACTTTGCAATCTCCTCGAAGAAATCGATATGCGAGTTGAAAAAGAACGATATCTGCGGCACAAAGTCATCGATGTCCAATCCAGCTGCCATTCCGGCCTCTACGTAAGCAAATCCGTCGGCAAGAGTGAACGCGAGTTCCTGCGCTGCCGTCGAGCCAGCCTCACGGATATGGTACCCACTTACTGAGATCGGATTCCATTTCGGCATGTTGTCCACTGCATAAGCGAACATGTCTGTGATAATTCTCATTGATGGCTTAGGAGGATAGATCCATTCCTTCTGTGCAATGTATTCCTTGAGAATATCGTTTTGGATTGTTCCTCTTAACTGTCGCGGTGCGACTCCCTGTTTCTCCGCGACCACGATATAGAATGCAAGCAGCATGGCTGCCGGGGCATTTATCGTCATGGAAGTGGAGACTTTGTCGAGTGGAATCCCTTTGAACAGGATTTCCATGTCGGCAAGCGAACTCACAGAAACACCACACACTCCGACTTCACCGTCTGATAACGAGTCATCCGGGTCTCTTCCCATCAGAGTGGGAAGATCGAATGCTACGCTCAATCCGGTTTGACCATTGTCCAGCAAGTAATGATAACGTTTGTTCGAGTCATCGGGAGTTCCGAATCCTGCGAACTGCCGCATAGTCCATAATTGTCCTCGGTACATCGTGTGATGGATTCCACGCGTGTACGGGAATTCGCCGGGACGACCTATATCTCTGTCGTAATCTATGTGATTGATGTCTTCGGGAGTATAAATGATATCAATCGGTTCGCCGCTAACCGTGGTAAACTTGATGGAACGGATTCTTTGAGCTTCAATTCCATTTAGCCACTCTGTCTTTCGCCTTTTTGGCTTCGTCTTCTCTCCGTCAGGACGATTGGAAGTTACTTCTTTCATTTTGTCACCTCTGAAGGTTGTGCCTTTCGATGCGAGTTCACCACCATTCTCAAAACTGCGTAGCACATTATCAGATATCCGATAAGGAACGCGGTCCAGTCAAAAGACTTCGGTGCGTACCCTGCAAGGCCTTGTGGGCCTTTTGAATACAGGATCTGAAAAGTTTCCTGAGTAAACGAATATAGAACCATGCCGCATCCGAAAATGAAGACGACCAAGTTTATCCAGTTTATCCCGATGTGGTCTGATTTCTCCGACTGAACCAAAAGGATTCCTGATCCGATGGAAAGGAGAGCTGAAACAAGGAGAGGTGTCAAGACAGGTCCTATCCAGATTACGGGGATGAGAAACAGAACATCGAACGACATAATCGATGCCGGCCAACCGACCGCCAATTTAAGGACAATATAATAGACTATGTCCCAGATGGCGAACGCATAAACGAAGAACAACCACTTTTGAGCCTTGTTCTTTCCGACGAGATATCCGACGGCGATTAACATGACGACCGTAGCAGCCTCCCGGCCTAGTTCGACCATTCCAATCTGCGGATCGAGATAGACAAGCGGGAAAACTCTTCTCAGATCCGAGAATGCCATGGCTCTTATGTAAATAACGACGGCAGATTCGACGTATCCCATTGCCACAGCATATATTGTGACCCATGCTAACCTTTTTGCGATATCGTTTTTTCCGTTGGATTCGAAGCTCATTGGGTTAATAAATTACCGAAATACTTCCGACTCTTTCAATGAACATCCCGGGGGACGCCCGCATTGACCAGCTTTTGCTCATCACTCTCTCCGGAATCGAAAAGATAATTCCGTTGAGCTGATCGGAATGATGAGATTCAAAGCGTGCAGCCTACCCAGCGAACGGAAGTAAACCTTTCCCGCAACTGCGGTTTTCGGAAGAAGTGTGGTCTTACGAAGGAGTGTGTTCAACCAGTATTTTCTACCGTCTCCTTGTCGGTTGACTCTTGAACTGTATCCTACATTGTTTCCAGGGTTCGAAAATTCATAGATATGTTTCTCAGGATTCGATGCATAGATTGTGTCAGATACAAGCGTCGTATCGTTTTCAAATGCATAGCCTGATTGAAACTCATTGCCTACGCGCTTCCTTAAGATCATCAAGTAAGTATCGCGTGTGTAAAATCTTTCAGGTGCAACGAGGAGTGTATCCGAGCCTAGATTTTCAATGACGACATAGAATGTCAATGTGCCGTACCACTTATACTTGAATGCGGCGTATGCGGTTATGCCGTTCTTTGTCCTGACCTCGTATCGACTGCCGGAGTACCAGATATTGTTTCCTCCGATTGGACCAAGTCGGTACGCTTCGTCAGCGGCACAACCTGCCAGGAAGGCAGATAAGATAATAAAAGCCATGGTCGATGTACTTTTCTGGATGATAGAGTCCTCTCCTCGCTTAGTATCCTTGTGGCGCTCCTAATCCAACGTGGATTAGTCACGATCCGGTTCCCTTCACGGAGAGGTCCCTCCGCTGGGCTAAGTCAGTGTACCTGACTCTGCACATTTGAGATGTGGTTTCGCCAGTATGCCCCTTCCTTGTTTCCCTAAACCACCTTCGTTAAATTGCCTCAGACAAATTGATGAATAAACCAAGAGGGATCGCGATACTCGGTTCTACCGGATCGATCGGCAGGAACAGTCTCGAAGTCATAACCAGCATGAATCAGCATGGTGAGAATTACCATGTCTCCTATCTTATAACGAACAAGAATGTGGATTTACTGTACGATCAGGCAAAGAAGTACAGACCCGAGGGTGTTGTAGTTATAGATGAAGGGAAAGCCGATCTGTTTCGTTCTTATTTGAACGGCGAGAAATTGAAGGTTTACTCCGGCAAAACCGGATTGATGGAAGTCATGGCAGGAGGCGAATTCGACGTCTTGATAAGTTGCCTTGTCGGATTTGCGGGCCTCCGCCCGACGCTGGAGGCGCTCAAGGCCGGGAAAACGGTCGCGCTTGCCAACAAAGAGACATTGGTTGTTGCCGGCGAAATTGTCAAGCGCACCGCAAATGAGCACCATGCGGTATTGCTGCCGATCGACAGCGAACACAGCGCTATTCTTCAGTGCTTTTCCGGTGAAGCGACGAACTCCGTTGCCAGACTGATATTGACTGCATCCGGCGGACCATTTCTCAGTCGGGACAAAGCTGAACTGGAAAATGTAACAGTTGAGGAAGCTCTGAACCATCCGAAATGGCGAATGGGAAAAAAGATAACCATCGACTCCGCAACGCTCATGAACAAAGGGTTGGAAGTCATCGAGGCACATTATCTTTTCGATTTGCCTGCGGAAAAGATCGAGGTGGTCGTCCATCCGCAATCGATAATTCATTCGATGGTCGAATTCGTCGATGGCTCGATAAAGGCTCAGATGGGAATGCCTGATATGAAGATTCCGATCCAGTATGCTCTGACGTATCCTAATCGTGTCCCGTCAGGTTACCAAAGAGTGGACTTCGGAAAGGTAGGTCAGCTTACATTCGTCCAGCCTGATCTCGATAAGTTCTCGCTATTGAAGTTCGCATACGAAGCTTTGAGATGCGGAGGCACTTCTATGGCAATTCTTAATGCTGCTAACGAAGAAGCAGTTGGGCTGTTCCTTCAGCAGAAAATCAAATTCATGCAAATTGCCGACACAGTGCAGGAGGCTCTTGAGTCGATTCCTTCAAGGCCGTCGTCCGACATTGAAGACATATTTGAGGCGGATAGGGTTGCGAGAGAGTTTGTTCAGTCGAACCACCAGCTTGTCAACTGAAAATTTTTTGTTTAGTATAGAGACCATTTCATGGCATACGTAATCTATTTTATAATTACAATCGGAGTTCTCGTCCTCTTCCACGAGTTCGGCCACTTCATAGCGGCCAAGCTGTTCGGGATGAAAGTCGACACTTTCTCGATAGGCTTCCCGCCGAGAGCGTTTGGGAAGAAGATCGGCGAAACCGACTATTGTGTATCATGGGTTCCCATCGGAGGCTACGTCAAGATCGCCGGGATGGTGGATGAGAGTTTCGACACCGATTTTGCCAACAAGCCCCCTCAGCCGAACGAATTCCGGTCGAAGCCGATGTACCAGAGAATCATCGTGGTTTGTGCCGGCGTTATTATGAATCTCATTTTGACGTTCCTGATTTTCTACGGGATTAATCTGGCGCAAGGGAGGATATTCTCCCTGACGACGACGATCGGTTATATCGTTCCGAATTCTCCTGCGACGAAGCTCGGCTTTTCTACGGGCGACAAGATCCTGTCGATAAACGGGAAGGCGGTGCAGAACTGGGAGCAGATGGAAAGCGCCTTGTATCTCGATAATGTTGCATCGCATCTGCAAGTCCGGATGGTCAGCGATGGAGCGACGCGGGTGCTCGACATTCCCAAGGGCGCGATTAAGCCCGATGAGGTCGATTTAGGCATTTATCCGGATCACCTCCACGCCGTAGTCACCTCGCTTATGGCCGGTATGCCTGCCTCTAAAGCCGGCGTGAAACCCGGCGACATCATTCTTTCGGTAGATGGCCATCCCGCCAATTCAGACTCCGACGTCATAAAGTATGTAAAGCAAAACGCCAAGAAGCCCATCAGTCTGATTGTAAGACGCGATGGCGCCGAAAAAAGATTTACTGTAACTCCGGACTCGAAAGGTATGATCGGCATAGGGATAGTGACGCAATATACTGGCCCTACTAAGAGATTCAAATATAATGTGTTCACTGCGATCGCTGCGGGATTCGACCAGACAATTGGTGCGACAAGACTACTTGTGGAGTCGTTAGTTCACATCGTGACGGGGAAAATCCCTATATCAAAGGCGCTTGGCGGGCCGATAAGGATTGCACAGCTTGCCACTCAGAGTGCTGAGATGGGTCTTGTCAGCTTTCTTGGTTTCATGGCTCTGTTGAGCATAGATCTCGCCGTGCTGAACATCCTTCCAATCCCGGCGCTCGACGGTGGGCACTTAGCTTTCTTAATTTATGAGTCTATCTTCAGGCGGGAAGTCCCGACGAAGGTGAAATTGTTTGCCCAACAAGTAGGCTTTGCCCTGCTTCTCCTTTTCATGGCTTTCGTAATATATAATGACATCGTGCATTTCTGATAAGTGAGCAACGTCATCGTGAGTGCAAGGGGTACAATTTATCTTCGAGGAAAGAACGGAGGATTGTGTGACTATTGCTAGAAAGTCTGCTGTGTTATGTGCCGTACTTTTGGTGGTCAACATAGCAAGGGCACAAGATCTTGTCAACGTTCAGCTTATCTTGCCTCAGTACAACCAGCTTTACGCCGCGGAGCTGGATATCCAAAACGTCAACAGCCCCGGCATATTATTCACAGTACTCCTCACTCCCACTCCGGCGGTTACTTCTTCAATCAACGTCCGCCTGCAAGTCTCGGTGGATGTGACTTTGAGCGGACAATCACCGATGAATATTGCTACTGCCACAACGACCCCGATCGCCCTCACCGCCGGCCAGACCAGGACCGTGACTAACGTTGATATATCCGGGAGCAATCCTGCGATACCTCTCGAAAACTGGAGCTTCAACGCAGCGAATTTCAATGCAATCAAGAACATTGCGCTGGCAACGGGCAAGATGCCTGCAGGTGTTTATACAGTCAATGTCAGTATTCTGGTTCCGAACAGCTCGCCTGTATCTCAGACAGGTCAGATCGTCGTTACGAATCCGAGCCGCACCGATCTCGTACTGCCAATGAATCAGACGACAATTAGCTCTCCGTTTCCTCGTTTCCAGTGGGCCGCTAGCACCGATAGTGTTGTGCTGCGTGTATTTCAGCAGCAGTATCCACAACAGAACCCCGAAGAGGTAGTATCGGCGAATGGATCGTCATACGAGATGCTGGATCAGGGTGTTGTCGGAAGCTACTTCCAATATCCGCCCTCTGGGCCGGGAGTGAGGCCGCTCCAAAACGGCATGACATATTTCTGGTACATTGAAATTCCCGTGTCGTCGACTGAGGGACAAGGACTGCGCAGCGACATCTGGAGCTTCACGGTCGGGACAACTTCCGACACGAGCAGCATAGCCTCGCACGGCCCGAACGATGCCGCAACACAGGCTCTCATCAACCTTCTCACCGGGACTCAATACCAGGGCACGCTTTCGCAGGTAAAGATATTGACGGGCAACGCGACTTATGACGGAAAGTCATTAGGTACCGGCGCACTCATCGACACCCTACGGAATATTCGGAAGTCGCAAATTACGAACGTCACGATACATTGAGGAGCGACCGATGAAAAAGAGAAATATTACCCTCCTAGTTTTGCTCTTCATGTCTGCTGCATCGTTTGCATTCCTTCTGCCTGCTCCGAACAACATCGCGTTGTTCCTGATAATCAAAAACAATGTCGACAGAAAACCTGAGAATGCGAATTGGACCAAGGCGAAGAAGGGCGAATTGATCTATGGCGGCGATTTTGTCAGGACGCAGAAACAGTCGTTTACTCTGATTAAATTCAACGACAACAGTGCCCTCCGGCTTGGACCGAATGCGGAGGTACAAGTATTTGGAGATAGAGATCCGTCAAGCGTGAACATCTCCAGCGGGGATGTTGATTTCAAGATGACAAAAAGGAAGGAAGGCGTGTTCAGGTTCACCACGCCGACGAGTGTGGCATCCATCCGCGGCACTCAGGGATTGATTGGGGTCAATCTCGACGGCAGCGATTTCCTGACGATTATCGAAGGCCTGGTCATGTTCACAAACAAGGTTTCAAATGTGGTTGATTCGGTCGGTGCGGGCTACACTGCGATCTCCTATAAGGATGGAACCATTACCGTACACAAATCGACCCAGCAAGACATAGACCGTCTCAACCAGCTTGTCAAAGAGTTTACCGGCCAGCAACACAAGATTGAGATATGGTTCATGGGATCTGACGGGAAACTGCACAAGATGACTATACAGACTGGACAATAAACTATTCGAGAATCTCGAGAAGGTGCGGACGAACCCCGGCGGATGAACGATAAGGCCAGATCTGACGAATGCTGATTTCACACTTTCTCTGCAGCGTTTAATGTCGGAGGGATTTTGAAGAATACGCGTTTGGCTGCCCGGAGGGAAACCGCAGCCCAGGTCAAAGGTCTTGCTCTATTGTTTATTATTCTCTTTGCCGGATCGGCCGCTTATGGGCAACAGGGGTTAATCATGAATGTAACGGCAACTTCGGAGGCCGTACAGGGAAACCCTGTGATCGTCACTGCATCGGTCAAGAGTCTCTCACAAATATCCGACGCTCTTCTCTTTTTCCGGAACAGCCTCTCAACGGATTTCCAGCAGACCGAGATGACGCTCGATCAGACAAGCGAAACGCTAAACGGTACCGTCCCGGCCGATTATGTGATCGAGCCTTACATCGAGGTTTACGTTCGCATAACATTGCGTGATGGTACAGCCGAGACTTATCCCGTGCAGAGCCCCACCGAGACTCCGGTTAGAATCGCGGTTGCGTCTGCCGAATCCCAGCGTGACATATTGATCATAAGTCCGGATCCGAACAAACCGATTTCGCTCAGCAACCTGTTGATATCTGCCTCTATGCTCTACGCGCCGGAAAATGTGGACAGGCAAAAGACTCAGCTTTATTTCGACGGGATCAACGTGACATCAAACTCCGTAGTGAGCGGAGATATTATTGTCTATTCGCCCGCGAAGTTTCCGACGCCGGTGGAACGCGGCAGACACACTGCGAAGGTTGTGCTCTATAAGGATGACGGCACGGAGTATAAAAGCTTGGAATGGAGTTTCTATGTGATTGCCCCGGGCGAGGAACAGCAGGCAAGTGCATTCACATACCAGGGGAGGGCGCAGATCCAGGAGAGAAACGAAGTCCTGAACAACGTATCAAACTGGTACGAAGGGGGCACACTGAGCCTTGGCGGGAGTGCATACGGCGTCAATCTCGGCGCAAATATGCTTCTCACTTCAGAGGAAAGATCGTACAGGCAGCCGCAGGACCGTTACGGGTTTACGGCGAGTACATCGTGGCTCGACCTGCAGCTCGGCGACAGCTACCCTTCGTTCAGCCCGCTGATCATGAACGGCATGAGGGTTCGCGGCATATCCGGCGAAATCTCCGCAGGATTTTTCCACATCCAGACCGCTTACGGTCAAACGGTACGGGGAATCAATGGAAGCCTCGACACGATAATCGTTTCTCCTGACTCGCTTCTCCAGGCTACCACAGGGAATTATGTCCGTCTTAACGATTCAACCTATGTCAACACAAATTACGGTACATTTGCCAGAAGCCTCTTCGCAATTCGTCCTTCCTTCGATTTTGGAAGTCATGGAGATTTCGGCATCACTTTCCTGAAATCTTCGGACGCCATGAGTTCGATCAGCGTCGGAAACTCGCCGACCCAGAATGTTGCGGTCGGCTCCGACCTGAATCTGAACTTCGACCAGCGGAGGATTAATTTCGATGCGGAGGGCGCAATGAGCATGGTGAACGACAATATTGCTCCGGGCAACCTGACCGCTGCGCAGATAGACACGATTACTCATTCGAATGCCGGCGACCAGATCAACAACGTAGTCCCGATCACTACTCTCAGCAAGATTATTACGATAAATGAATTTCTAGTGCCTCTCGATCCGGCTAAACTATCGTCGCTTGCATGGGATGTCGGCCTGAGCGCAAATTACTTCAACACGTTCGCAAAGATTGGTTATGTATACCGCGGACCGGATTACACTTCATTCGGACAGCCGTTCATAAGAACCGACATTCGTGGTTTCAATTTTAATTTGAGGCCGAGGCTGATGTCGAATCAGCTTCTTCTTTCCCTCTCTTACGAGGACCTGTTCGACAATCTGCAGCACAACAAGTTTGCAACGACACAATATGCGAACACCAATGCGTCGGTGTCATATTTCCCTCTTGGGAATGTGCCGAATGTAACCGTCGGCGTTTCGGCTTACGCGAATTCCAACGACCTTCCTTTGGATTCTATCTACGCCCAGAACAACCTCACCATGAGGTACTATCTGGAATCGAGCTACAATTTCAATTATGTCACGAGGAATTTTCTATCGGTCAGTTTTGGGATAACGAACCGGAGTGACAAAGTCTTGATGGGGACGAACTTGAACGACTACAACGTGTCTTTACTTCTGAATTCGGATTTCGGTAAGATACCGCTCAGGACGACGATTGGGCTCAATATCAACGGGAACAAGTCGATTCAGAAGACTCTCGACTCGCTGGCGTTGTTGACTCAACAAATTCAGACGTTCAATTATACATTCGTTACTATCGGTGCGAGTTACAGCCTACTGGCGAGCCGGCTGACGTTCGGACTCAATTATACTCCGACGTTCGGCGCGTTTGTCAGAAATGCATACGGACTGACCGGCAGCTACCAGGTGGCGAAGTCGCAGTCGATAAATCTGAACGTGAACTATTACGGCATGACGGGGGGCAACGATTTCATCGGGTCGTTGATTTACGCGATAGACTTCTGAGAAGGTCAACCCGGGAGTGGATGAACTCTCAAACGCTTCCAGGTGGTCAATTCTCTACAAGTGTCTGTTTGGCCGGAGGAGAAAGGTGTTGCCCCGGTAAAAGCTCCACGAGATTTTGTGATTTGTACTTTCCTCACCTTCAGGCTGTTGATGCACTTCCTTGATAGTCTATCCCGACAACTCGGGCTGTATGGCTACGCATAGAATAGTGATTGAGTTCGTCGGAGGAGCAGAACGGTTTTGTTCTCTCATTGAACACCGTGCAGATGTGGATCGTGCTCATCTTCTCCGCAACGCCGCTCAAATGTTGCCCTCGATTTACACTCTTGCCCTGCAACCGCCACAGTTGTCACCCGTTACTGACGACTCTACTTCTCGAGATCATGAGACGGCCGCACGGTTCCGCCATGAACTTGAGTCACAGTTCGTCAACTGGAGCCACTACCTTTGCGTTATCGATTCTTACGAGAATTCACACAGGGAGGTGGTCGATGGTTCCCTTGCGGACGGTCCTCCCAGCATACACGAAGAGTTGAAGCCAGGGCTTGTCATCTTCCGTACGGGAAACTATCACGAACGAATCGACATAATTTAGGAATGTAAGTTTAGCTTCATTACTCATTAGGGTCGCCATTTCACAGGAACCCTGAAGACGATCCACGACCTATTTGCCGACTATATGATCGACAAGGACAAAAACCGTTCTGCGGGCAACGGCAGATAATATGCGAGACAAAGGCGCTCGTCATTATGCTCCATTATCTGAAGACCAGTGGATTTTTATCCTGCCCGCTCGTTACATTTAGCCGATGTTGAAGCCCAACGCCAAATTATCATGGACGAAGAAGCTGGCTCCGCCGCTGATCTTCGCACTGGCATCCTCATCTGTTGCACTGCTACTCTCTATGAACATTCCTTTCGATATTCCTTTTCTCAAGACGGCAGAGCTCACGACAATTGACCAGCGTTTCGACTATCGTGGTCCACTCAATATCAAGGATAGCTCGAAGGTAGTCATAGTCGGAATAACGGATCAATCTTTCGAGGTTCTTCCGCACACTTTCCCATTCCCACGTGACTACTACGCCCGACTGGTGAAGAACCTCTTTGCAGCAGGCGCCAGGGTTGTCGGAATCGACATAACTATGGATGACTCGTCCCGTTCGGAAGCATCAGACAGTGCGTTCGGTGCTGCTCTCAGGAAGTACAAGCCTGTGATTCTGGCCGCGAGGTCGGATATCGACTATGCCCGAAGATATAACATTCTAAGAAGCCAGGATTATTTCCAGAATATCTTCGCAAAAGACGACAGCTTGCTTGGGATTGTTCTCGTGAGAAACGATGTCGATGGTATTTACAGAAGGTATATGCCGTACAACGTTTTTCAGGTCGGGCAAGATAAGTTCAAAAAGGTTCCGACCTTCGGCTTCGCCGTGTTGTCTGAATATCTTCACCTCGGATACACATTGGCACAGGATCATGGATCATATTTTCAGCTCGGTCGTGTGCGCATACCTAAATACGATGCGTCGTCTATGTTGATAAACTATCCCGGCGGGATGGGAAGCATTCCGACATACGATATCTGGCAGGTCCTCGACGACTCATCCTTTACGACCCGCGACGAACAAAGATTCGGGGTTCAAATAAATGATTACTACGATTTGAAGAAAGCGGGAGTCTTCAAGAACAAGGTTGTACTTGTCGGCGCTCTTTATCCAGAATCCGCTGACCTTAAACCGATACCTTTTTCTTCCGACAGGTCCTCCGAAAGCCACAACCTTGCTTATGGCGTGCAGATCCATGCAAGTGCCATCGAAACCGTACTTGATCGGGACTTTCTCACGCGACCGAGCGCCGCGTCGGTTTTCATTGAGATGTTTATCGGTAGTCTTCTTATAGCGATTAGCTCGACTCTCTTCAAGTCTGCCAAACGGTCGAGACTGTTTCTCGTCATCGTGGTCCCCCTGGTTGCGACCGCCGTCGTAATTGCTTTTTCCTATGAAGCAGCATTCTTTCTTTTTGTTAAAGAACGGCTCGTCCTCGATATAATCTATCCGATATTCGCTTTTTCACTCACGTATGTTTCGTCTGTTGTCCACGAGTACGTCTCGGAGCGAAAGCAGAAGGCGGCGATAAAATCGATATTCAGCCGCTATGTCGATCCGTCCGTGGTTGAAACGCTGGTAGGCGATCCAGGTCTGGTAAAGCTCGGCGGAGAAAGAAAAATCCTTACTGTGTTATTCTCTGACATCGCAAACTTTACAGGAGTCAGCGAAAGCCTTTCACCGGATGATCTCGTTGCACACCTAAACGAATACCTTACTTCAATGACCGAAGTCGTATTCAATCAAGCCGGCACGTTGGACAAATATATTGGCGACGCTATAATCGCATTCTGGGGGGCGCCGCTGGAGCTGAAGGATCACGCTTACCGGGCATGTCGGACTGCAATCGAAATGACGAAAAGATTGAAGGAGTTGAACGAGAAATGGAAGGCGGAGAATAGACCGACCCTGAATTTTAGGGTCGGTATAAATTCGGGTGAGATGATCGTGGGTAACGTAGGTGGAAAAGAGCGGTTCGATTACACGGTTATCGGAGACAATGTCAATCTCGCATCGAGACTTGAGGGGGCCAACAAGATTTACAGGACGCAGATCCTTTTGAGCGAGCACACTTACGAGCAGGTCAAGGACCGGATATTTGCACGCGAGCTGGATCTTATCACAGTAAAGGGAAGGACGAGACCAGTGACAATATACGAGCTTTTGTCCGAACGCACCGATTCAATGTCCGATGATATGAAGAAAGTGGTCGAACTTTACTTCGCTGGACTATCGAAGTATCGCAGCCGTGAATGGGGGATGGCCGCAGACCTTTTTGAGAAGGCGCTGGCGATTGATCCGAACGATTATCCGTCCAAGATGTATTTGGATAGGAGCCGCCTCTTCGAAGTTGAGCCTCCACCCACTGATTGGGATGGGGTGTTTGTGATGGAGACCAAGTAGAGACGGGGTTATAATCGCTGAGAGACTCGCGGAGTGTCTCAGAGTTGGTCACAAAGTTGAATCCCGTCGGAACACATTCTGCCCAACCGGTACAAGGGCTTCATTTATGATCTCGGTTATCATCGCCTGGCGGTTACCCCGTTTGTCTCTCTAAACCTTGTTTATTTACGCCTGCAGGGCTATTTTTTTATACACATGTCGAGCGCCAAATCACCACGCGGCAAAACCCTCACGGACGGAGGTAATTATCAAGGTTCAATGTCCTCGGGCATGGATAAAATATCGAATAGAAAATCGAGTCATGTGGACATAGTCCTCCACGAGGAGGTGGATTATCAGAAATCATCCGGGTTCGACCGGTACGAGTTCTTGCATTGTGCACTTCCCGAATTAAACTTCGGTGAGATTAACACGACGGTCAAATTTTTTACGCACGAATTTTCCGCACCGATATTTGTCTCTTCCATGACCGGAGGCTTCGACCGGGCGCGAAAGATCAACTCTGCGATGGCACAACTTTGTAAACAGAAAAGTATCGGTATGGGAGTCGGCAGCCAGAGACAGGCACTCGACAACGACGATTACTTAGAGTCGTTCAAAGTGGTACGCAAGATTTCAAAAGATATTTTCGTGATGGGCAATATCGGTGCTGCTCAAGTTGCTGACGGTTTTGTACTTAAGAAGATCCGGCAAATCGTCGATATGGTACAGGCGGATGCAATTGCCGTCCATCTCAATCCGCTCCAGGAATTTATTCAGCCGGAAGGAGATAGGGATTTTCGCGGTGTCCTTAGCGGGATCTCCAAACTTGTCGGAACATTAGAGATTCCTGTAGTGGTCAAGGAGACGGGTGCTGGAATTGGACCGAAGGTTGCAAGCCGATTGATCGAAACCGGTGTGTCCGCGATTGACGTGTCGGGCTCGGGTGGAACCAGTTGGGCGGCTATCGAAACTTTCAGACGTGATGACAGACGCGTCGGCGAGAAATTTCGGAACTGGGGGATTCCGACCGCGGAAGCTTTGGTGCGAGTTAATGCCCTTAAGAGCCGAAAGAAAATCAAGTTGATTTCCTCCGGTGGAATTCGTGACGGAATTGATGTGGCTAAGTCGATGGCTATGGGTGCCGATCTATGTGCAGCGGCTCAACCATTCCTGAGAGCTTTCAATGAAAGTGGAATTGACGGATTGATGAAGGAGTTCGACTATTGGGTTGAAGAACTCAAGGGAATCATGTTTCTCACGGGAAGCAGGAACTTGAACGCCCTGAAGAATGCCGAAATGGAAAGGGTTCACACTTGAGCAGGTTCAGTGAATCATCTGAACGGTACCGAAAGTCGATAGAGGTTGCACTTCAGAAGTCTCTCGGAATGTTGGGGGACTCGCCGCTGAGAGAGCATATTGGCTACGTGTTTGCAATGGGAGGCAAGAGAGTCCGCCCGCTCTTAACCATTTACGCGTCCGAAGCCGTCGGAGCGTTCAATGAGGATGTGATGCGGGCCTCGGTAGCGATAGAAATTCTGCATAATTTTACACTGGTCCATGATGACATCATGGATAATGCCGATACGCGACGCGGGAAAACTACCGTGCACGTCGCAAGCGGCGTGAATACTGCTATCCTGGTCGGTGACCAGATGATGGCGCTTGCGTACAAGAATCTTGAAATTGGCAGCGGTGCGCATCTTCACGAGAGTCTGCGGATTTTCAACGAGGGGGTCAAGCAGGTGTGTGACGGGCAGGCTCTTGACGAAAACCTCGCGAAGATGAAATGTCCATCGATGCAGGATTATATTAGAATGATTTCTTTGAAGACCGGCGCGTTGCTGAAGGCTGCCGGAGAGATTGGTGCGGTTCTCGGGGGAGGAACAGAAGGAGATATCGTTATCCTCGGAAATTTCGGACTCAATATCGGAATCGCATTTCAAATACTCGATGACATGCTTGACCTTGATGGAGATACAGAAAGATTTGGGAAGCCACGCGGGCTTGACATAATGGAGAAGAAAAAGAACTTTCTTTATGTGAAAGGGCGACAATACATGGACTCTAAGAAATTCGAAGTCGTAGACACTGTGTACAGCGCAGCCTCGGTCACGGAGGACGACGTGACGGCGGTCCGAGATGCCTATCATAAGGCAGGCATCTTCGAAGAAGGGAAAAAGGAAGTGGAGGAATATACTGGACGTGCTTTGTCCAACCTGGAGAAGCTGAAGAACGGAGAAGGGAAAGATGCCCTTATCGATCTTGCCGGCTCACTTATCAGAAGAAGATATTAAGCTTGATGGTTGAACAGGAAGTGGTCGTGAAAAACCGACTCGGACTGCATACCCGGCCTGCGGCATCATTGGTGAAACTTGCCGCGAAATTCAAATCGGAGATCTTTCTCGAGAGGGATGGGTACCGTGTCAACGGGAAGAGCATAATTGGCGTGATGACACTTGCTGCGGAGGAAGGGGCTAGAATACTTCTTTTATGCGAAGGAGAAGACGAGAAGGAAGCGCTCGCGGCTCTGGCCGATTTTTTTGACAGGGGCTTCGATGAACCCTGACAAGGTACAGGAACGGAAAGAAATTGTGCTGAGGGGGATCGGCGCTTCACCGGGCATCGCAATCGGCACAGCTGTGATCTTGAAGAAACATGGCGTCGTGGTAGAAGAAAAGGTCGCTGAGCCCTCTCAGGAGATGGAGAGACTTCAGAAATCTATCGACCGATCCGCTTATGAGCTTCAAAAAATCTATCGCACCGCAGTCGATAAACTGGGGAGCGAGAAGGCAGGCATCTTTGAAGCCCAGCTCCTCATGATTTCGGATCCCATTTTCTTTAGCGGCGTCAAGAAGCGAATCGATGGTGAAAAGAAGAATGTCGAGTTTATTGTCTCGGATGAATTCTCGAAGCAAGCCGACCAGTTAAGGAAGAGCGATAACGAGCTTTTCAGGCAGCGTGCATACGAGATAGAAGATGTGAAGAACCGGATCCTGCGCAATCTGACCGAAGCAAAGTTGAAGTCGAAATTCGACGGGAAGTCGATCGTTGTGACCAGCGATTTGACTCCTGCTGACGCAGTGCTGTTGAGCCGCAATGAAGTATTAGGTTACACAAGCGATTTTGGCGGGGCGAGATCCCATGCCTCCATCCTCTCTCGCTCTCTCGGCATCCCGGCGGTTGTTGGTTTGAAGGAGATCACCAAGCACATCGAGGACGGAATGAAAGTGGTCCTGGATGGATACCATGGCGTCGTCGTGATCAATCCATCGGAGGAAACTGCGAGGAAATACGAGGAGAAAAAGAAATGGTGCGATCAGCTCGATAGTGAGCTGATAACTGAGGCTGGCCAGCCCGCGCTTACTACCGATGGGCGGCGTGTATTCGTTGAAGCAAACCTTGAGCTCCTGGAGGAACTTCCTCTCCTGAAATCCCACGGAGCTGACGGGATCGGTCTTTTCCGGACGGAACCCTTGATCATCGACGCGGATTCCATACCTGATGAGGAGACGCAGTTTCAGACGTTTAAGAAGGCAGTAGTGGAAGCGGCCCCCGACTCCGTCGTTTTTCGGACTTTCGATATCGGTGGTGACAAATTGTTCATTGGAGACCACGATGAGCCGAACCCGTTTCTCGGATGGAGAGGTATCAGGATGATGCTGGACCGCCCCGACATGCTGAAAGAGCAATTCAGGGCCATCCTGCGTGCGAGCGCGTTCGGCAAAAGCAAGATCATGTACCCCATGGTAGCTTCTATCGAAGAAGTGGTCAAGGCGAACGCCATTCTCGAAGAGTCAAAAGCGTCTCTCGACTCCGAAGGCATCGCTTTCGACCGTGACATAGAAGTGGGAGTCATGATTGAAATACCGTCGGCGGCTTTGATGAGCAGGGAGATTGCCAGTCATGTTAAGTTCCTCAGCATCGGGACGAATGACTTGACCCAGTACCTGCTTGCCGTCGACAGGACTAATGATCTGGTGGCAAACGTTTTTGATGAATTCCATCCATCGGTAATACGGACCGTGAAACACATCATCGACTCAGGGCACGACGCCGGTGTGAAGGTTGCGATGTGCGGTGAGATGGCGGGCAATCCTCTCGCGACCGTGATGCTTCTTGGACTTGGACTCGACGAGTTCAGCGGGGTCGTCTCAACGCTTCCGGTATTGAAGAAAATCATAAGGGCCACGAATTACAAAAGTGCACGGAAATTTGCCAGGCAATTATTGAAGCTCGATTCGTCCGACGATGTTAAGAAAGCTTTGGTGGAATATCTTAAGACCAGGTTCGAAAGGATCTACCATACCACGATCAGCGAAGAGTATGTGGAGTGATGGCGGAAATCTAATCAAAAGGACTTGCGGAAGTCCTGTCATTTCTCCATTTTTGTCTTGCCAGTGAACAACCTTCTACGCGCAATATTTCTTCTTTTACTGATCGCTTCTTCGTCTTATGCCCAGTTCTACAACTTTGGCCAGAACAAAGTTCAGTACACAAACTTCAAGTGGGAAATTCTGAAGACCCGCCATTTCGAGATCTATTTCTATCCGCAAATGAGTGAGCTGGCAAACCAGGGTGCAGAGATTGCCGAGAAAGGGTATCATTATCTCGAAAACAAGTTCGACATTAACATAACTCATCGCATCCCTTTGATACTTTACTCATCCCACCTTTATTTCGAGCAGACCAATACTCTCCCGGGATTTATTCCCCCGGGCGTCGGAGGTTTCTTTGAGTATGTGAAAGGAAGAGTTGTGATTCCGTATGGCGGCTCGTTACACGAAATGAGGCACGTTATAAGGCACGAGTTGATCCACGTTTTCGAAGCGGCGATACTTTATCGAGTTCTCCACGACCACCGGGAGAGCACGGACCGTAGCTTTCCACTCTGGTTTTCCGAAGGTCTCGCAGAGTACTGGTCGATGGGATGGGACGACCAGGCTGATATGGTGATGCGCGATGCGGTCCTCAGTGGCTATCTTGTACCCTTGACGAATATGCCGGAAATATACGGTACCTTCTTGATGTACAAAGAAGGAGAGGACATTCTACGGTTCATCTCGAAGCACTATGGTGATGACAAGCTTCTATTGCTCATGCAGAACATGTGGAAAGCGCCTACTTTCGATGACGATTTCAAAATGACCCTGGGAATGGACTACAGGGAATTCGACAAAGTCTGGATCTACCATCTTCAGAAAAAATATTTCCCGTTGATGAAGAACCATGATTTCCCGTCGCATGTAACCAGGGACATCTGTTCCAAAGGCTTTAATGACTCGCCGATATTCTTCAGATCAAAAGACGGGAAGAGTTTTGTCTATTTTATAGGGAACCATGATGGTTATACGGATGTCTATGGTCAACGACTCGACACGCTGGGCAAACCTGCGGTGATGGTTAGAGGAGAGCGAACAAACGAGTTCGAATCGTTCAATCTTCCTTCCGACAGAATGGCGATATCAAAGAATGGCATTCTTGCCTTCGTCTCGAAGAGCGGCGAGACGGACGTCCTGCATCTTTACGACGTGAAAGGGAAAAAGATTTTGTCCAACATAAGGATCGAGGGAATAACCGGGATAGGCTCTCTTTCATTTTCTCCAGACGGAAACAGGATCGCTCTTTCGGCGGCCACGATGGCCGGCTACTACAATATTTACACTTATGATTTGAAGTCAGGCAAGCTGCAGCAACTGACGAGAGGTTCTTACGATGATAGAGACCCATCCTGGTCGCCCGATGGCAACTGGATAGTCTTCTCTTCCGACAGAACGGAATACGGCGGTGATGGTTATTACAATCTCTTCTTGCTCGATCTAAGAAACGAACGCATGTTCTACCTTACGAAAGGGCGGGAATCAGATTACTCGCCGATATGGTCTCCGGATGGGAAAGAAATCGCCTATGTTGGGAACGTCGGTGGAGGACAGAATCTCTACGTAATGCCCCTTAATCTTGCCTCTGAGTTGATGCCGGATTCCGTCACTTCGTACAGGCTCACTGATTTTGTCACAGCGGCGTTCAACCCATCCTGGACAGATTCATCTGCTTTGCTTTTCAGTGCATTTGAGCACTACAGTTTCCAGATCAGGATGCTCGACAGTATTAATGCGAGAATCGACACCTCTGTCGGTAAGTACCGTTACGGGATAAGCGACTACGATACATCATGGCACGCCGAGCAATATTCAGTGAAAGGGATTCGTTCTGCAGGACCGTACGTGCCAAGGTACAGCGTCGACATTGCTGAGAGTGAGGTTTCAACCAATCCCATCTTCGGAACCGCAGGCGGCGCTATTATGGCACTCAGCGACATGCTGGGAAACGACGAGTATGACTTCCTGCTGTTCAATACTGCGCAGACTCAGAGTGAGATTCTCAAGAGCTTCAACGTCGCGATTTCAAAGATCTCCATGACACACAGGCTGAACTACGGCTATGGACTTTTCAACCTTGCAGGAAGAGATTACGACCTGACCGATCCCGACATATATTTCTACGAAAGATCTTACGGAGGCTATTTCACAATAAGTTATCCACTTTCAAGGTTCAGCAGAATAGAGGCGAGTACAAGTCTGGCCAGCACATACAAATACCTATATTACGGAATAGGAGAGCAAACATCCCTGCTCTTCTCAAATTCAATAGCTTACGTCGAGGACAACTCACTCTGGGGGCCAACAGGTCCAATCGACGGGCACAGGATGATGCTGAGTCTCGCTTACACTACCGACGTGGAATATGGGTCGGTTGACTACCTCACGTTCATTATTGATTACAGGCGTTATTTTAGAATTAGTCAGACGGTGACTTTTGCAACACGCGAAGCTATCCTATACAACCAGGGCGTGCAAGCGAGAAGATTTTTCATGGGCGGCAGTTGGGACCTGCGGGGCTGGCCGCTCTGGAGCATAAGGGGAAAAAAGCTCTGGATTGCAAGCGAGGAGCTCAGATTTCCGGTAATCGACGCGCTCGATATAAGACTTCCGTTCGGCGGGCTGCTGTTTACTGCGATCCGCGGAGCTGTCTACTTCGACGCAGGTGCGGCATGGGATGAAGTGTACACTTCGACTCTCGGAGATTTCGGCGCAGGGCTGCGCTATGATTTAGGTGGAGTTCTCGTGCTCAGATTTGATATGGGGAAAAGGATCGAGAACAATTTCCAAAACCTTGAACATGGTTTGTTCACGCAGTTCTTCTTCGGATGGGACTTTTAGTTAGCGGCAGAAACCCACTGCCTATGGCAGTGGTGATGTGAAGATGGCTTTGCCAGTCGAACTCACCCCTTTCTCCCCTCTCTTTTTCGAAAGA
>JAKASW010000212.1 GCA_021818875.1 Bacteroidota bacterium | reverse complement strand
GCCGTTGCTCCTAAAATCAACCACGACCTTTTCTACCTGATTTGAATCGGCACAGGCTACTATCTTGTTTGCGAAGTCTGCAAAAGATTCATTCGCCGATTCTTCACAGGAATTGTATTTTATATACAGCACCCTATTTGCTTGTATGTAGGAAAGCCAATAATTGGTTGACTGATTTTGCATGTAAAGCGGAAGCGGCTTTCCATTCAGAACACTCGTCAGGTTCGAAGAAATTGTCGTCGATGTTATCGTAACCTTCCCCAGTCCATCAATGTCGAGATCAACACTTGTCAGACTGTTTGTGAAGCCATAATATTTCAAAAACTCCACGCAAAGGAGTGCATAGGGTAATTGGTCTTCGAGCCAATGAATGTTCTCATGCGAGGTCACTTTCGCAAGCGAGTCTTCCACCGTCTGCATGGGCACACCCCCAATACTAATTATTCTTTTGCCCAGCAAATTCAAATCCCGCTGGTCGGCCATGATTACGTAGACTCCATCCTGAAAAACCCGCATTCAAATCGGGAGAAAGTGAAGCCTCCATGAAATGGGCGGCGCCACAGCGATATGGGCAACGCTCAATGAGGCGAAGAGTTGCCGCAGCTTGATGTAGATTTCGTAATCCTGGAGTGAATCAACCGAGCTCTTGATGCTGGTCAAAGAGTTGTCAAATACCTGCGGAGATGTGAGCGACGAGAACTCGTATTCGTCGGCTTTGAACTGAGAATCCAGATAGTCAATATCTTTCGACCATGAAGGGCGGGTGAGCTGAGGCTGGGTCGGAGAATTTCGCTTACAGGAATCCAACTGAAAGACTACAGACAGAAAAATGACAGACAACACCAGAGACTTTCTGGATGCTTTCATTTCATCCCTCCGCATTCAAACAGTCCTATGGCAGGCACAGGCCGAGCTTCTTAAGGAACCCTTTAGTGGACGGGATGAAGCCCCGCCTGTGCTTTCGGATTACATTTCCCTTTGCGCGAGCCGCTTCTTCAACTGCGAGATGTGCCATGTTATGTTTATCTCCTTCGGGCATGCTTCGACGCAATTGAAGATAGTGTGGCATCTCCACGTGCCGTCTGGAGTATCGATCACGTCGAGCCTGTCGTCTCCGGCTTCGTCTCTCGTATCGAAGGTAAACCGGTAAGCTTTCAGCAGCGCAGCAGGTCCAACGTAATTCGGATCCGACCACGACGACGGACACGAAGTAGTACAGCATGCACATAGTATGCACTTGGCCGACTCGAAAAGCTTCTCCGCATCTTCGTTGCTCTGCAATCTTTCATGTTCCGGGAGAGGAGAATCGTTGACCAGGTAAGGCTTTACGGCTTCGTATTTCCTGTAGAAGTCGGACATGTCGACGACGAGGTCCTTGATAATTGCCATCGATGGAAGAGGTTCGATGACAATCGGTTTCTTGTAATTGACATCGCGCAGCAACGTGGAACACGCGAGTCTATTCCTTCCGTTAATCCTTATCCCATCTGAGCCGCAGACGCCGTGCGCGCAGGAGCGCCGGAATGTCAGTGTACCATCATGTTCCCATTTTACCACGTGCAGGAGATCGAGGATCCGTACCTTGTCGTCTCCTGCCTCGATCTTGAATTCCTGGTAGTAAGGTTCAGCGTCTTTTTCCGGGTTGTACCGTTGTATTCGCAGAGTGACTTTCATTTCAGTACTTCCTCTCTTTCGGCTGGAACCTGGTTATGCTGACGGGCTTGTAATCAAGTTTCGGCTCGCCGTCGGTCTTGTATATCAGCGTATGCTTCAGCCACTTCTTGTCGTCCCGGTTTGGATAGTCCTCTCGCGAATGAGCCCCGCGTGACTCCTGGCGGGCCAGGGCACTGTGTGTAATGGCCTCCGCTGTGTCGATGAGATTTCCAAGCTCGATTGCTTCCATCATGTCTGTGTTGAAGATTTTTCCCTTGTCGTCTATTGCGATCTTCTGATAGCGGTCCCGGAGGTTCTTGATCTCCGAGGTCATCTCTGTCAGATCTTTTTCATTCCTGAATATTCCTACCTTCTCCATCATCTTTTCTTGCATCTCGGTACGGAGGGAACCCGGCTTTTCCGACCCGGTCGAATTCTGTACCCGGTCGATTTTCGAGATTGTTTTGTCGGCGGCATCGCCCGGCAGCGGCGCAAATTCAGCACCGGCAATAAACTTGGCAATTGCTTTCCCGCCTCTCCGTCCGAACACGATGAGGTCAAGGAGCGAATTAGTGCCGAGTCTGTTACCTCCGTGGACTGAAACACATGCAGCTTCGCCGGCGGCATACAATCCGGGGATAACTGTCTTCTTCTTATCTTTTGTCACCTCTGCATCAGGCGTCGTTGGAATCCCACCCATCGCATAGTGAGCGGTCGGCTGAATGGGAATCGGCTCCTTCGTCGGTTCAACACCGAGGTAAGTTCTCGCAAAGCCGGTTATCTCCGGCAATTTATCGTCGATGACTTCCTTAGGAAGATGAGTAAGATCAAGGTTGACGTAATACGTGCCATCGCTCCCTTTGATGCCGCGGCCTTCACGTATCTCAGTCAGGATCGCACGTGAAACCATATCTCTCGGAGCGAGATCCTTGACAGTGGGCGCGTACCTTTCCATGAACCGCTCGCCCTTGCTGTTCAGAAGAATCCCGCCTTCTCCCCGAGCAGCCTCTGAAATAAGTATTCCTAATTTCCACAATCCTGTCGGATGGAACTGAACGAATTCCATATCCTGGAGCGGCAAACCGTTGTTGTAAACATGTGCGAATCCATCTCCGGTTCCGACGTGAGCGTTCGAGGTGATTCTGTAAATCCGCCCGTAGCCGCCTGTCGCAAGCATAACTGCCTTTGCATGAAACACATGAACTTCGCTGGTAGCGATTTCGATCGCCACGACGCCCGCGCAGACATTCCCCGACATAATCAGATCGGTAACGAAAAACTCGGAGTAGAAATGAACTTTCTGCTTGATGCAATTTTCATAAAGAGTGTGAAGCATTACATGTCCCGTTCTGTCGGCAGAGTAGCAGGAACGTTTGACTGCGATTCTCTTCGAATCAGGATCTGACGGGTTTTCAGGTTTCGTGTGTCCGCCGAATTTCCTCTGTGCGATCTTTCCTTCCGGCGTCCGTGAGAAAGGCATTCCCATATGCTCAAGTTCGATGATTGCCCGGATCGCATCTTTCGTCATGATCTCGATGGCATCCTGGTCACCAAGGTAATCGCTTCCCTTGACCGTATCGAACATGTGCCATTCCCAGCTATCCTCTTCCTCATTCCCAAGTGCTGCACCGATGCCGCCCTGTGCTGCCCCGGTATGAGACCGGGTCGGAAAAACTTTCGATAAGACGGCGCAACTGAAACCCTCTGGAATTTCGAGAGCCGCCCGGAGACCTGCTCCCCCCGCTCCGACTATTATTGCATCGTATTGATGTTTAACCATTACAACTCCTCGGTTGACACGAATGACACAGAATATCGGAATTCCTTCTGCTCGAATCGCACAGATCAGAGACCAATTCGATTGGTGTCATTTTCCCGACACAAACAAATTCTTGACATTCGTGGTTTTTGTTTGTCAAAAAGATAAAATCGTATTTACACCAAGAACCCAGAATGCCACTCCGGACAAAATGATCACGCCAAAGATGGTCAAGCTCAGGGCAGGTTTCATCTTGTAATCACGGAAGATTCCCCACGTCCCGTTCAGGCCGTGCCATAGTCCAACTGTTATGAACGTCAGATCGAACATCTTCCAGAATGGGTCATGCATTCTCGCGAGCACTGCCGCGTACGTGTGACCGCTTGAGTAATTTCCGTGCATGACAAAAAAGTGCGCAATCACTACGACTACCAAAAGAAGTCCCGTAATTCTTTGGAGTACCCATCCAGGTGCTCCGCTTCCGCGAGAACCTTCATGCTTATACATTTAATTAATACCTCACTTTCCTGATGGGACAATGGCTGGGCCATGAGTCAACATGAGAACACCCATCCCTATGAATAGAATTACCCCCAAGCTGTAAACTACGGTAAGAATTTGTTTATGATATCTCGCGCCGTTTGCCCAATCTACGAGAACGATTCTTACTCCGTTGAAGGCGTGATAGAGAACGAGAGAGAAAAGAAGCCACTCAAGCACTCTGAAGATTGGACTTGAGAAGATTTTCATCTCGTCGTCGAAGGCCTTTGGCCCTTGTGTGAGACTGGTAAGCGCGTAGATATGGATGTAAATATACGCTGTCAGCCCCAATCCGGTGATGCGGTGTAGAATCCACGCCCAGCTTCCTGAATGCTTATAATACTTGAAGTTAGTCTTAAGCCATCCCTCGGGTGGTTTGGGTTGGTATGCCATTGTTATCTCCTTGGAAAATTTTCAGTGAAAAAGTTAAGTATTTGAGCCTTTTTATGCAACGCATTGACAATTCTCCCGTGGAAGCTCCCGGTCAGGAACGGGAATGATTCATTCGTCGTTTCTTATTATAATTGAAGCGGACGAAAGCAAAATTAGAGAACCACTTTGTTGTTATTCCGCGGAGCATTGTGTCCCGACATTCCTCGTTTCTGAAATGGAAGAAGGAACTGATAACCCTGCGTACCGGTAGGCAGCGGTGACATGTATATGAGTTTGGGCAATGGTACGCTTCGGATTTCGGAAAACACGAGGAAGTATTTCGGCCCAAGCATAAAAGACCTGAAGCCAACCTATTATTATGAATACATTGAAAGATTTCTACGGACCTAACGCGGGATACGTGTTAGAGTTGTACGATAAATTCTTGAGGGACCCTCTTTCCGTCGAGAAGCAATGGAGAGAGGCGTTTCGAGAGTGGGCTGATGACATTGTCGAGACGCAGATATCTGTGAATGTAAACGGGAAGGAAGAGTCTTACGACCGTCGCACCATTCTCGCCGTGTTCAATCTGGCACAGAGTATCCGGCAGTTCGGACACCTCGCGGCACACATTGATCCTCTCGGCTTAGATCCATCAGGCGCACCGAACCTTCAAAAAGAGTTTTACGCTCTGAAGGATGAAGTGTTGAGAAAGCTTCCGTCGGAACTCATCGGCGGCCCGATCGCCTCAATCACGACGAATGCCAATGAGGCCATCGACTCCCTCACGAAGATATATACCTCCACTACCGGGTTTGATTTTGAGCATGTCCACGATGCGGGGGAAAGAAATTGGCTAAGAGACTCCATCGAAGGGAGACAGTTTGCTCCCCCGAAAGCCATGATCGATTCGAGACAACTCCTGGAGAGGTTGACCGAGACCGAAGCTCTTGAGATATTCCTGCAGAGAGCTTTCCCCGGCAAATTCAGGTTTTCAATTGAGGGCGTCGATATGCTCGTCCCGATGCTCAACGAGCTTGTGACCCTGGAAACCCACGCCGGCGTCCGATCGATTACCATCGGTATGGCACATCGCGGCAGGCTGAATGTCCTCGCACATGTTCTCCAGGTTCCCTACGCGGCCATCTTTGCCGAGTTTAAAGATCCTGCGCGGCATCGCAACTCCCAGGCTGACTTGGATTGGACGGGAGACGTAAAATACCATCTTGGAGCAATGAAGATACAAAAAGACAGCTCGCCAGAAATGGTGGAAATTTCCCTTGCGCCGAATCCGAGTCACCTCGAAGCCATCGACCCGGTTGCCGAAGGAATGGCCCGCGCGGCAGGTACCGATGGCAGCAAAGCCGGAGAGCCGAAATTCAACCCGGAAATTACTTTGCCTGTTCTGATTCATGGTGATGCGTCTTTCCCCGGTCAGGGTATCGTGGCCGAGACATTGAACATGTCGAGACTCCCTGGTTACTCCTCGGGAGGAACGATTCACATCATAACCAATAACCAGCTCGGTTATACCGCTTCGCCGGGTGAAACCAGAAGTACGCGATACGCAAGTGACCTTGCTAAGGGATTCGAAATACCGATAGTACATGTGAACGCAGACGACCCGGCAGCGTGCATCGAAGCAATCAGATTAGCCTGCACCTATCGCGAGCTGTTCCACAAAGACTTTCTGATTGACCTTGTCGGATACCGACGACATGGGCACAATGAGAGCGATGAACCGACATTTACCCAACCATTGATGTACCAACGAATCAAAGATACTCCCACGGTGAGACAAAAGTGGACCGCGGCGCTGGAGGCACAGGGGACAATAGCCCAAGGCGAGGCAGATAAACTGCTCAAGTCCGAGCTTGACAAACTCCAGTTGATATTGTCATCTCTTGAGCCGGACAAAGCTTTGATGGAACAGCGTCCGGCCGTACCACCTTCGGGTGCTGCGAGACGAGTTGAGACAAAACTTCCTATAAGCAAGCTGGCAGCTTTGAACGAAAAACTGGCAACAATCCCCATCGACTTTGCCATTCATCCGAAGCTTCAACGCTCACTGGATAAGAGAGGACACGCCCTCGAGAATCCCGATGCGGCTACGATTGACATAGCAACAGCAGAAATTCTGGCTCTCGCATCGCTCCTCAAAGAAGGGGTCTCGATCCGTTTCACCGGACAGGACTCCCAACGTGGCACATTCAGCCACCGTCACTTTACCTATCACGATGTCGAGAACAGAAGGACATTTACTCCGCTTCAATCAATTCCCGATGCCAGAGCTTCTTTCGAGATAATCAACAGCCCGCTCACTGAAAATGCCGCTATCGGCTTTGAATACGGATACAACGTCCAGGAGCCGGAAAGACTTGTCATCTGGGAGGCTCAATACGGTGACTTCATCAACAATGCCCAGACAATGGTCGATGAGTTTATCACATCCGCTCGCGCAAAGTGGGGACAGACCTCATCGCTTGTTCTGCTTCTTCCGCACGCTTACGAGGGGCAGGGTCCCGATCACTCCAGTGGAAGATTGGAGCGGTTCCTCGAACTCGCGGCCGAAACCAATATTAGAATCGCAAATTTTACAAGCGCTGCACAGTATTTTCATTTACTCAGGAGACAGGCGCTTCTCCTAAAATCAGATCCTCTTCCACTTGTGGTCATGACCCCGAAGGGCTTACTCCGACATCCGAGAACAGCGTCGAGTCCGCGGGAATTATCGGACGGAAAGTGGCAACCCGTCATCAACGATCCCGAAGCGATTTCTCTCGAAGCTACCGCTCATAGAGTTATCCTATGCAGTGGTAAGATTTTTGTTGACCTCATCGACAGCGCGTACAGACAGTCCGATGAGACTACGGCAATTATTAGAGTAGAGCAGCTTTATCCCTTCCCTGCCGATGAGCTGCAATCGTTGCTCAAGAGGTACAAACGAAAAGATGAGATCATCTGGGTACAGGAAGAGCCGGAAAACATGGGTGCATGGAAATTCGTTAGCCCGATACTTGCCGGCATGGTCGGCCCGGATATTTCCTTGTCTCACGTTTCCAGAATTGCCAACGCAAGCCCTGCGGAAGGGTCCATCGCACTTCATGCGGCACAACAGGCAGAGGTTGTCCGACAGGCATTTGCGGCCGGAGACGGAAAAGATGGGATGAAATTGAAGAAAGAAACGGCGGCGGCCGGACAGGCACATAGTC
>JAKASW010000211.1 GCA_021818875.1 Bacteroidota bacterium | reverse complement strand
TCTCGCGTTGCAGCAAATGGTGATGTCAGGATCGATCCTACACCGGGTCAGTGGTCACCGATGCCGAAGATGGGGCCGCGAATTGTAGACCCCAAAGATGGTACAATCGAAGTAACTTTGTGGTACCCGGACACCAGTCGCGATAGAAAGGGGTACAATCCGATAGACTATCCGGACCTGAGATTCGTATACACAGTTGAGACGAAAGCAATCGGGGCGAGCATCAAAGTTATGGTAAGTCTTGAAAAGCCGCTGCCGCAGAATTGGTCAAACAAGGTTGGATTTAACCTGGAGCTTTTCCCTGGTCAATTTTTCGGCCAATATTACATGATGGATGGGAAGCCAGGGGTATTCCCACGGCAGGAAGATAGTCCTATAACAAGGGAGGCCGATGGGAGTCTACAGGTTGAGCCTATGGCAACCGGTAGAAAGCTGATTGTTGCTCCCGGTGATTCTATGAAAGAGATAACTTTCAGAAGCCTCAAGGGCAATCTTGAGTTGATCGACGGCCGCGGACTCTACAATAACGGGTGGTTCGTAGTGAGATCGGCTATTCCCGCAGGAGAGACCAAAAACGTTGTTGAATGGATTATCAGCCCGCGCACCGACACAACCTGGAGGTATAAGCCGGCTATTCAGGTTTCTCAGGTAGGATACCATCCTAAGCAGCCGAAGTTTGCCTTTATAGAGTTGGATAGGCTGACAAACACCTTTCGACCTATCCGGCTTATCCGCGTCACTCCAGACTCCGAAATCGTGGTCAAGACTGAAACTAGACCTAATCTGTGGGGAGAATTTCTTCGATACAAATATCTGAGATTCAATTTCTCTGATGTCACGACTCCCGGGATCTACAAGGTTCGATATGGGAAGATCGAGTCAAATGAATTTCTTATTGCCGACAATGTCTTCGCGCAGAATGTCTGGCAGCCGACACTCGAATATTTCCTCGCGGAACAGATGTGCCACATGAAGGTTGAGGACAGGTACCGGGTCTGGCATGGGCTGTGTCATATGGACGATGCTACTATGGCACCTATTAACAAAGATCACTTCGATGGCTATTCTCAGGGTCCTTCCACATTGTGCGCATTCAAATCCGGAGAGCATGTTCCTGGGCTGAATATCGGCGGCTGGCATGACGCAGGTGACTACGATCTCAGAGTAGAGTCACAGGCAGGGACGGTGTATATGCTCGATCTCATGTACGAGCTGTTCCACGATAATATTGACCAGACTTCTATTGACGAGAAAGCGAGGCTGACTCGGATCCACGTCCCGGATGGGGAGCCGGATATTCTTCAGCAGATCGAGCACGGGCTCCTCGCGATTGTAGCAGGATACTCGGAGGTAGGTATTCATTTCCGAGGCATCCAGGAAGCGACGCTTCACCAGTACACTCTTCTCGACGACGGGATGAATGCGACAGACAATTTGGTTTACCGAGCTGGCGCGACAAATCCTGTTCTTAATGCTCCCTTGAAACCGGACGACAGGATGGTCTTTACCGAGATCGATCCGCAGCGAGAACTTTATGTCGCATCGGTCCTGGCCGCATCATACCGGGTAATGAAAGATTTCGATCCGGAGCTCGCTGCCAAAAGTCTCGCGCTCGCCGAAAAAGTCTACAAAGCCGACTCGGATGCGCCCGCTCGACTCAGAATAAACGCTGCTGCCGAACTCTATCTGACAACCGGAGAAGAGGTCTACAAGAATTTTCTCCTTGCTAATGCCGATACAATCGGCCAAAACGTGATGCCATACAGCATCGTCCTTGGAAGGATTGTTCAGAAGCTGGATGACAAAAGTTTTACCGAGAAAGTGGAAGAGGGAGTAACTCGGGCGTATGTGAGAGTGAGAGTGGAAGAAAAGAAGGATCCTTATGGTGTGCCATACAGACCGTATATCTGGGGAGCAGGCTGGCAAATAGAATCCTTTGGAGCCGATATGCTCTTTCTCCATTTCGGGTTCCCTCGCATCGTGAGTGCGGATTATGCCTGGAACGCGTTGGACTTCGTGCTGGGCTGCCATCCGGGGAACAACACTGCCTCGTTTGTGTCAGGTGTCGGAGTCAATTCGATGACAGTCGCCTACGGCGCGAATCGGGCAGATTGGTCATACATTCCCGGCGGTGTGGCGAGCGGAACCGCTTTGATCCGCCCCGACCTGCCTGAGTTGAAAGTGTGGCCGTACTTCTGGCAGCAGGCAGAGTATGTCATGGGTGGTGGAGCGACCGACTTCATGCTCCTGGCGATGGCGGCCGATAAGATTTTGAATAAATAATTAATGAGGCCCTGTTAGTGAATCTGAATCTATTTCGCAATGTGATGGTACAGGTAATTGCATTTGCTTTCATCATCTCGATCTGCCGGCAGAGTTATGCTGCCTGTCCCACCGACGTTTTCGATGAAGCTCCGCTGCACCAACATGGGACGGTGAAGGTGCCTGTTACACTGGCCGAAACGCTTGGTGATAGTATCGCTCCGGACTCGTCAGGGATGGGCTCGCTATCGTCTGTGGAGTTCTCACGGAGACTTGTTCCGGGCTGGAATGTCGGTAATTCCCTGGACGCAATTCCAAGCGAAACCGCGTGGGGGAATCCTTTAATAACACAAAGCCTTATCGATTCAGTAAAAGCTGCAGGGTTTAATTCTGTGCGCATACCGGTTGCGTGGAGCAGCCATTTTGTCGGCGATACTTCGACCTACACGATCGACTCGACCTGGTTGGCGCGTGTCGAGCAGGTTGTTAAGTACGTGATGAATGACAGCATGTATGCCATCATCAATGAACACTGGGACGGCGGATGGCAGCAGCCGACTTCCGCGGACTCTGCTTACGTCAATCATCGTTTGGCGGTGATGTGGGAGCAAATCGCAATTCACTTCAGGGATTATAACGATCATCTTCTGTTCGCGGGGATGAATGAGGTGGCGGTCACGAACGACTACGGGAACCCAACCCCGGAACGCGCTCGCGTCGAGAGTAGCTTCGATCGGACTTTTGTAAATACCGTTCGTTCAACAGGAGGGCGGAATTATTATCGCTACTTGCTGGTACAAGGATATCGAACAGATATCAATGCCACGGTTGGATATTTTAACATACCTACCGATGCGGTGACCGGCAGGTTGATGATAGAAGTACACTATTATGATCCGTATGATTTCACTCTGAACACCGGCAGCAGCATAACGGAATGGGGGAAATATGCTACCGACCCATCAAAGACCGAGACATGGGCAAATGAATCGTATGCGGACGGTCAATTCCAAAAAGTGGAAAGCGACTTCGTTGACCGCGGATATGGCGTGGTTGTAGGTGAGTATGGCGCAATTGCGCGACTGAATCTCGGTAGTCAGTCTCTCAATGCCAGCTACGCAGCTTATCGCCTGTACTACATGCAGTACATTACGCGGTCAATGGAAAGACATGAACTAGTGCCGGTCTGTTGGGACAATGGTGGTACGGGCAATTTCGGCATGGGCGTATTCAACCGTTCCACAGGAGCGCGAGTATATCCAGATATTATTGACGCCATTGTTGATACGGGCGAGGTCAGCCCTGTCACCGGGGTACTGACCTCTCCCGCCCGCCCCACGAATTTCTTCCTCCAACAGAATTATCCTAACCCGTTCAATCCGACAACAACAATCAGCTACTCTGTGCCACGGAGGGGGAATGCCACGCTGAAGATATACAACATTCTGGGTCAGCAGGTAGCCACGCTGTTTCGGGGCCTGGAGTCTGCCGGAAGCTACGTCGCCAGGTTTGACGGTAGCCGGCTCCCCAGTGGAGTTTACTTAGCCATATTAATTGCCGATGGTCACACGGCGATTCGTACAATGACTCTCTTGAAGTGAATCCGATTAATGATTCTCCATGACTAGAAAGGTTTCGATACGATTTGCCGCGGCTCTACTCCTATTCTTGTTGGCATTGCCCTGTCTGTGGCATTCCTCTGAAGTATCAGAATTCTATGATTCATATAATGGAGGCATTTACCGAACTGTACGCTGTGTGGCCAAACGATACTCTGCGGAGGCGTCTTAACTCAGTGTTCCATGAAATAAGAGACATCGCGATAGGTGGTAAACATCACCTGACCCCTTTCTTCCGACGCGATTGGACTCCGATTTCGTATCGCGGCTCGAGTAACCGGGCTCGCACCACCCATTTTGAACAGGCTCACATTTCCTTCGGGCATAACGTCGAGACGGCGTGGCTTCTTATGGAAGTTTCTAAAGCTTTAGGATTTACAAATGACACAACGACTCTTAAAGTCGCGAAGGCGATGGATGACTATGTCATAACGAATGGATGGGACCAGGAATTGGGAAGAGTCTACGACGGCGGATATATTTTCCAGCGGGAGAAGGAGGTAACGATTACAATGCCGACGAAACAGTGGTGGGCTGAGATAGAAGCGGCAAACTCGTTCCTGATGATGTCGGAGCTTTTTCATAACGATAGGACGAGCTATTACCAGAAGTTCTGCGAACAGTGGAATTACATAGAAAAGTGCGTGATCGATCATAGATACGGGGGCAGGTACTGGGGCGGCATTGATAAGGCACCTCAGAACGAAAACGGTCCGAAGGCGACGATCCGGAAAGCTGCATATCATACCACACGCGGTATGATGAATTGTATCGAAAGGCTGGATGGAAAAAGGTAGTAGTCGCATGGTTGAGAGCCGCCGCGAAATTCTGGAAGAAATGTACCGCTTTGTCGGTGCGAACCTGCTCGACAGATGGTATCCTCTCGCCGTGGACAGAGACCATGGCGGATATTTTACTGACATAGCCTTCGATTGGAAGATTGAGCCGGTCCAACACAAAATGATAGTTACGCAGGCAAGGCACATCTGGACGGCATCAAAAGCAGCCATCTTTTTCAATAACGAAACCTATGCTTCTTCAGCGAGGCACGGTTACGATTTCCTCAAAAGCAAGATGTGGGATCGAGAATACGGCGGTTTCTATCAGATGCGGGACCGAAGCGGCGGAATGACGGACTATCTCGGTTTCTTCGGTGAGAAGCGAACCTACGGGAACGCATTCGCAGTCTTCGCTCTGGCTGCACTGTATCAACTGACAGGCAACCCGGTCGTGCTCGATTTCGCAAGCGAGGCATTCGAGTGGATTGAAGAGCATTCCTCTGATAAGAATCAAAAGGGATATTTCCAGTTCCTGACCCCCGACGGGACACCTTATGACCGATTGAGTGCGTTCAAAACCAAGGCTTACGACGAGGCTGAACTCGGTTACAAAGACCAGAATAGTTCAATTCATCTCCTTGAGGCCTATACGGAGTTATACAGACTTTACCCCGACCCTCATTTGAGAGACACGTTGTTGAATCTTCTTTACCTTGTGAGGGACGTGATTACCACGAACGAGGGGTACATGAATCTCTTCTTTCATAATGACTGGACGCCGGTGTCGTTCAGAAATGCACCTCAAGAGATTCGCGAAAGTAATTATCGATTGGACCACGTTTCGTTCGGACACAACTACGAGACAGCATACCTGATGCTCGAAGCCTCAAGTGCGCTCGGTTTGCGGTATGATACGAAGACTCTATCGACAGCTCGGAAGATGGTCGATCATGCAATTGCGAACGGGTGGGATACTGAAACGGGCGGCTTTTTCGATGCGGGCTATTGCTTCCCTGGCGACGATAGGTGTGCCATTATCCAATCAACAAAGAATTGGTGGTCACAGGCTGAGGCGCTGAATATTCTATTGCTGATGTCGCGGATATTTCCGGATACCAGAGTGTACCAGGAATACTTCAAGAAGGAGTGGGATTACGTCAAGAAGTATCTTCTCGACTATGAACATGGCGAGTGGTTTGAAGGAGGGCTTGACAAGGAACCGCACTTCAGAAGGGGGCCTAAGAGTCATATTTGGAAATGCAGCTATCACACGGGCCGTAGCATGATGAACTGTATCAAGATTCTGGCGGGCGAAGACTTTCAATTGAATTCTGAAAGCAGCGGGTTCAAGAGCCTCCGAGAAGAATCGATGAATTTCATTGGTCACTGGAAGAAGACCGCTGCTACCGGGGAACTTTCATTATCACCCCAGGAATAGTCAGGAGAACCGAATGAGGCTAATGGTCGCGATCACGGTTTTGGCATCCGTTGCCGCAGCGCAATCAAATGTATCCAGGTATCTCGTCATGCCTGCGATCTTTTCGGATAACATGGTACTTCAACAGAAATCTATGGTGCCCGTTTGGGGTAAAGCTGATCCAGGTTCAAAGGTTATGGTCGAGGCAAGCTGGGGAGGGAAAGCTTCGACAATAGTCAAACGGGACAGCAGCTGGATGGTCCGGCTGACAACCCGGAAAGCAGGCGGTCCATACGAGTTGACGATTTCGGTTGGAGATACCACGGTGACTTACCGCAATGTAATGCTCGGCGAAGTGTGGGTCTGTTCGGGTCAATCGAACATGGAGATCCCGATCGAGGGATGGCCGCCCGAGAATCCGATAAAGAATTCTGCCGAAGAAATAGATTCGGCGAATTTTCCCGACATAAGATTATTTACTGTTGCAAGAGCATACTCGGCAGCACCGGATTTCAACTGCGTGGGAAAGTGGACCGAATGCGCACCCAAGACAGCAGCTCCTTTCAGCGCTGTCGGTTATTTCTTCGGACGAGAACTGTACAGGAAATTGCACGTGCCCATCGGATTGATATCATCGGTGTGGGGCGGAACGAAAATTCAACCGTGGATTAGCGGCAGATTCCTGTCCAGAATGCCTGAATACCAGGGACAGGTTGACAGTGTGTCCGCCGTCAGCAGGTTGGCGGACAGCCTTGGCAATTGGATTCGTTCACATCCGGTGGTCGATGTCGCTAAAAGAAACTTGTCTCAAATGTGGGAGAACCTTGAATTCGGTGACAGCGCCTGCTCCGAAGTTAGTTACAACGATAGTTCCTGGCGTACCATGAAACTTCCTGTCCTTTGGCAGACTACTTCTGCAGGACGTTTTAACGGCGTGGTATGGTTTAGAAGGACTGTTGATATTCCGAAATCATGGATTAATTCCTCGCTTGTTCTGGACCTGGGACCTGTTGACGATATGGATGAGACGTGGGTCAACGGAGTGAAAGTCGGTGGGATTCTCAAGGTGGGGTTCTATGCAACTCCGCGGGTGTACGAAGTACCTGGCAGCATCGTGAGAGATACCACTTTGACGATTGCAGTCAGGGTGATTGACAACGGAGGATTCGGAGGTATCTGGGGAAATGGTGTGAGAATGGAAATTCATCCGGAGATTGATTCATCCCGGAGCGTTCTGGTCTCGGGCGACTGGAGATACATGCCTGTGGCTGAGTACATGGGCAGCAAATTCTATGTTTACGGTCCGAATGGAGAGTTCTATTCACGACCCCAGTTGCCGTTCCCTATTTACGAGAACACTCCCACCGCTCTTTTGAACGGAATGATTGCGCCGCTTATACCATATCGCATCAAGGGTGTAATCTGGTACCAGGGCGAATCAAACTCGGCTCTTCCAGATGATTACAACAACTACAAATTTCTACTTCCTCTCATGA
>JAKASW010000210.1 GCA_021818875.1 Bacteroidota bacterium | reverse complement strand
GATCTTGCAGGTTGCCATCCATCGTTCGTGTGCCCTCTGCGAATACTATGACACTATCACCTAAAGCTATTCTGGCCGCAGCCTTTTCAAGGATTCTCAATGAATCCGGTCCACCCTTCCTGTCGACCATGATGTGTGCTCTTGCTGTTGCCCAGCCGAAAATCGGGATCCTCGTGATCTCTTTCTTCGCAAGGAATCTTACGTACCTGTTCACTCCGACAACAACTGCGGTTATATCAAAGAGACTGGCATGGTTGGACACGTAAACGTACGGCTTCGATAGGTCAATCTTGTCGAGTCCGATTGATTTTACTTCAATACCGGTGGCCGCAAACACAGATCTCGACCACCAATACATGACGAAAGAAAACGAACGATTCTTTCGGTCGAAAGGGATCGAGAGGAGATAGAAGATCGAGAAAATGATTGTCATAATGCCTGCGGTTATTAAACCGAAAAGGAGTCTCATTTTGTATTCTCGAGAAGACTTGGCCGGTTTGATCGTCCCTCTTCACTGTCGAGGGCACTTTTTATCCGGGCACCGATGGAAGGATGACTGAAGAATATCTTTTCGATCCATGCGGGTGGGTTTTCAGGAGATAAGTTCAGTTTCCCAAGCTTTCTCATCGTCTCGACGAATTCTGCATTCATCCCTGTTGTGTCGAGAGCAAACAGATCAGCCTCATGTTCAATCCTTCGTGAGTAGTAATTTCCCACCGGAACTGAGATAACTCCGAGAATGCTCATGAGCACCGCGAGAAAGGGGAGTGTATTGAGGGCGTAAACCGGTGCATGGATAACCTCTGCGTAGGCCGAATAAGCCTGTGCCACGACGAAGAACCCGATCACACTTACGGCTGCGCTCAACGCTATACCCTTCATCATGTGATGCTTCACAAGATGTCCCAGCTCATGTGCCATGACCACCTCAATCTCACCAGCGGAGAAGCTGTCCAGCAGCGTATCGCTGATGATTATCTTTCTCGTCTTCCCGAGGCCTGTCATTGCTGCATTCGCTTTCTTTGTCTCGCGACTCAGGTCGAATGAAAAGACTCCGTTCATCCTATATCCGAACTTTTCGACCAGTGTCTGGAGTCGTGATTTCAATTCTTCTTTGTCGAGCGGCTTTAGTCTGTAGAAAAGTGGAAGTATCAGTGTTGGGAAAAGCTGAGCCACGAGGATCTGAAAGAGGAAGAAGAACACCGCGAAAAGAATCCACCACGATCTCTGGAAGTTCACCAGCAAGGCATAGAAAATGATGAGGACTACAAGTCCGACGATCCCTCCAACAACATCGATCTTCATTTTTCGCAACACCCATTTCAGGAATGGTTGGTTTGAAAGTGAAAAAGTGTGTTCCATGACAAAATCGGAACAGTAGTCGACAGGGAATTTTATTATTGAAAGGACGATCTCGACTGCAAAAACAAAAATGAGGAAGCTGAGATAGATGTTGTGGGAGATGAAACTGAGCCGGATAAACGGAGCCTTCAGCCCTGTAAATGCCAGAAGCCCCAGGTAAACGAGAGTAAGGGCGAAGCTGGTAATGGACAGAGCTATCTTCTTCTTCAGGTAAATATCCGATGATCCCGATGGACTCGACGGAGCGTTTGAATCCTGAGACAGTGGGAGTGTAAAGAAGAAAAAACCTCGACCATTGAAGATCATTCCGCTTTGCACTTGATAAATTAAAGTCCGAAGTTCCAATTATCAAGTGGCCGTCTACTGTCCTAATTTTGACTGTCGTTGATTCAAAACTCCTATCTTGACGGTGAAGCCCGCCAGGAACCGCAGAGCATATTTCAGTACGGAAAAACCTCGTGCCCCTTTACGAGCCTCTCGTTTTATTTGGCACCCTCCCGATTGGAAAATCAGTTGGGACGCGACGGGTGGCCGTCGCAGGTCGACCAGACAACCTGCCTGCCGACAGTCGAGCGATAGCCGGGATCAAGCTACCTTGATTGGCGCTGGGGCCGTGGCTATATTTTTTATCAATATTTGAAATAGGAAGGCTAAGTTTGTCGATATTCAAGAGCATTTTCGGTTCCAAACATGAGCGGGATGCAAAAAAGCTCCGGCCCGCCGTCGATGAAATCAACGAAGCCTTTGAGAAACTTCATGATCTTTCTGATGAGGAGTTGAAAGGAAAGACGGGGCAGTTTCGATCTCGAATAAAAGAAGAAACCGCTGAAGTTGAGAAAGAACTTTCCGGGCTGAGAGAAAGACTTAAGGGCGATGTTCAGGGAGATGAGCGTAAGAAGACTTACGGCAGAATTGAGGAGGCGGAACAGGAGCGGGACGATGTTACCGCTGACATCCTTGACGAGATTATGCCTGATGCATTCGCGGTTGTGAAAGAGGCTTGCCGCAGGCTACTCGGTCAAAGCTGGGAAATCACCGGCCACAAAGTCGTCTGGGACATGGTTCCATTCGACGTGCAATTGATGGGAGCGCAGGTGCTTCATGACGGGAAAATAGCTGAGATGGCAACCGGTGAAGGCAAGACCCTCGTAGCGGTAATGCCACTTTATCTAAACGCTCTTCCCGGCAGAGGCGTGCACCTCGTAACAGTCAACGATTACCTGGCGAGGCGTGATAGCGAATGGATGGGAAGGGTTCTCGAATTTCTCGGGTTGACTGTCGGCTGCATCCAGTCCGACATGGATACGGGGCAGCGAAAGAAAATGTACGAATGCGACGTCACATACGGCACGAACAACGAATTCGGTTTCGACTACCTTCGCGACAACATGGGGGTCGAGGCCGAAGATATGGTTCAGCGCGAACACTTTTATGCTATCGTTGACGAGGTCGATTCGGTTTTGATAGACGAAGCCCGCACGCCTCTCATCATAAGCGGCCCCGTCGGGTCGACGGAGCATGCGTTCGACGACATGAAGCCTCGCGTCGAGCGGCTCGTCAACGAACAGATCCGGCTCATCAATAAGTATGCAGCCGATGTTGAGAAGCTCCTTTCAGAAGGACAGGAGAAAGATGCCGGTGTTCTGATCCTGAGATCGTATCGAGGCTTTCCAAAGAACAAAAGACTTTCCAAGCTTCTCAACGAACCTTCAAACAAGCGACTCATGCAGGAGACCGAGCTGGAGTACTTAAAAGACCAGGGCTCGCGCATGCACGAGATCGACGACGAGCTTTTTTATGCCGTGGAGGAGAAAACGAATGTCATTGACCTCACCGAGAAAGGCCGGGAATTTCTTTCTTCATCACAGGCAGACAAAGATATGTTTGTGCTCCCCGATATAGGGACCGAAGTTGCGGCTTTCGAGAGCGACAAGTTTCTGAATCCATCCCAGGTGCAGAGGAAGAAGGAGGAGTTATACAGACTCTATGCAGAGCGAAGCGACAGGATACACACGGTGTCCCAACTTTTAAGAGCCTATACTCTCTATGAGAAAGATGTTGAATATGTCGTACAGGATGGAAAAGTACTCATCGTCGATGAGTTCACCGGCCGCATACTCCAGGGTCGCCGCTACTCGGAAGGGCTACACCAGGCAATCGAAGCTAAGGAAGGTGTCAAAGTCGAGAGGGACACCCAGACCCTTGCAACTATAACTCTCCAGAATTACTTTAGGCTATACAAGAAGTTGGCGGGGATGACAGGGACGGCTGAGACGGAGGCTAAAGAATTCTTCGACATATACAAGCTCGACGTGGTGGTCATACCCACCAACAAGCCGATCGTCAGAGATGACCAGAACGACCTTATTTACCGAACCAAGCGCGAAAAGTACAACGCGTTGATGAACGAAATCGAGGATCTTCGAAAACAATCGCGGCCTGTTCTCGTAGGGACCACGAATGTCGAGGTCAGCGAGACATTAAGCAGGATGTTGAAGCGCCGCGGCTTTGCGCACGAGGTGCTGAATGCGAAACAACATCAGCGCGAAGCAGAGATCGTCGCGCGTGCCGGAATGCCGGGAGCTGTGACAATTGCGACCAACATGGCAGGAAGGGGCACCGACATTAAACTCGGCCCGGGTGTAGTTGAAAAGGGCGGTCTGCATATTATCGGAACGGAACGTCATGAAGCCAGAAGGATTGATCGTCAGCTCCGTGGCCGGTCTGGCCGACAGGGCGATCCGGGTTCTACACGCTTCTATTTGTCCCTCGAAGATGATCTGATGCGCCTCTTCGGCAGCGACAGGATTGCCAGGGTGATGGATCGATTCGGAATGAAAGAGGGAGACGTCATCGAACATCCGATGATCACGAGGAGCGTGGAAAGAGCTCAGAGAAAAGTGGAGGAGAACAACTTCGCCATCAGGAAGAGGCTGCTCGAGTATGACAACGTCATGAACCAGCAGCGCGAGGTGGTCTACGACCGGAGAAAGCATGCCCTTGTGGGCGAGAGGCTGAAAGATGAAATATTCGAGATGACGCGAGAGCTCCTCAACGAGATGGTGGCGAAATACTACGATGAAGGTGACATTGCCGGGTTTATCGACGAGCTGAGGCGGACTTTTCTTGTCGATGTGCAATTTACCCCGGATGAGTTCAGGCGGCTGGGAAAAGACGGCGTAGTCGAAAGAGCGTTCAAGGCCACGGTAGATTTCTACAACGAGAAAGAGAAGCAGCTCGGCACCGAGATGATGAGCAGGCTCGAAAGAATGGCCACTCTCCAGGTGATCGATGAGAAATGGAAAGAACATCTTCGGGAAATGGATGACCTGAAGGAGGGAATCAATCTTCGTGCTTATGGGCAGAAGGATCCGCTTGTCGAGTACAAGCGTGAAGCTTTCGATATGTTTGTCGTGATGCTGAGGGATATCAGTCGTGAAGTGATTCAGATTGTATACAGGGCGTTTCCGGCGGTGCCGGAGGAGATACCTCAGCGGCGTTCAGCGCGCGCACCGAGAAGGGACCAGATGCAACTGCAGCACGAATCGGCCGCAGGCTTCGGTTTCGCGGCTGCGCCGGCAGGAACTGGAGATAGAGGGCCGGTACCTCAAGGTGCCGAAGGTCAGATTAAACGAAAACCAATCAGGGTCGCTGAAAAAGTCGGGCGGAACGATCCCTGCCCATGTGGAAGCGGCAAAAAGTACAAGAACTGTCACGGGAAGTGAACAAAGCGGGCCGGGCTGTTTTAACTTACATCGTCGTCAGCTTCATCTTCTCGACGGCAACGGCTGCCCCTAAGAATCCTTTCATGGTACAGTCGACTTCTCCGAACCAGAAGATTCTGACTGTCACGATGAGCAAAGAAGATATTGTCTCGCTCGTCGCCGACCGCAAACGTTCGCCATATCTTGCTTTACCCTTTTTTTCTCAGGGAAGCATCAGCTATTCGATTCAACGATTGAACCCCGGCAGCATGATCATAACAAAGCCGCCGGGTCAAGTCTCAGATACTGCGGAAGGGCAGCCCGGGATAGCAAGAGCGAGTCCACCGGGCTACGGCTCCTCGGGCGGAGTCATCCTGAAGCAGCTAGGTGTCATGCGGGGCGAGAATTTATACTCACTTATTGTTTACCCTTACGAATACGACCCTTCAACAGGGGAGTTGACTTATTACAATTCGATAAAGATAACTCTAAACTCAACTCTGAGCTTTCCTGACAATTTTGACAAGCCCGCGCTGGTTGCGACAAGAAGGATATTCAACAAAGCCTCCATCTCTTCCGCGCCTCCCACCGGGACATACATCCGGATTGTCGTGAACCAGGATGGCATTTACCATATAACAGGGAGGGACCTCGACACTTCCGGAGTCAACATTTCAGGCTTTGCTTCGAGGAATCTCACTCTCTGGAACAGAGGGAGACAGGTCCCGATTTATGTCTACACGTCAGGAGGCGTCAGGTTTACTTCCGACAGCTACCTGGAATTTTACGGGACTGCGAACAGGGTCGATTATTCCAACGGGAGGAGTGATCTTTATCTAGACCCTTATACAGACAACAACGTCTATTTTCTCACCGACGACTCAACGGCATCGCGGCAGCGGCTTGTAACGGAGACCGCATCCCAATACCAATCCAGCCCGCCGATCGATCTGTCGGCTTACTCATTTACCGAGACGGCACATCTTGAAGAAGACGAGGTCTTCGATCGACTTGACACCACCGACGTGAACGAGACTTATGATACACAGGATCACTGGTTCTGGGCGGAAGTCTCGAGTAACAAAATGATAACCGTTCCCTTCTACCTGTCGTCCCCCGATACTACCAACATACAACCGTTGACCCTTCAGGCTGCCTTTCAAGGTATTACCCATCTCAAGCCGGTGAATGGGCTTCTGAACGTGCCGGATGAACATCAGGCTCAGTTGTTCATCAACCAGGAACACGTGCTGAACACATCATGGAACGGCCAGACTACTTGGATTGCCTCTGTTGATGCTTCGTTGAATATACCGCAAAACATCCTGCATCACGGGTATAATTCTTTCCGGGTTTACGATGCTAACCCGGGTTCGACGGCAGTATGCACTCTTGCTTTGAACTGGGTCGAGATCAAGTACCAGCGGCTTTATGTTGCCGACAAAGACTATCTCAAGTTCACCATCCCGGACAATGCTCAGCCGGGTTACTACAGTTTTACGATCAGGAACTTTAAAAGCCCTGCGGTCTCAGTCTACCGGATAAATAATTCTGTACTTACCGGCGTCACCACCAGGAATCTTACGGGTCCGGGCAACCAAATCCGGTATGCCGCCCAATTCCAGGCCTATGTCCAATCCACGCAAAATGAGTTTATTGCGGTCAGCGACCAGGGTAAGCTGAGGCCGGTGAGTATTGAGCAAGTGTCAAATGCAGGCCTGTCGACTTATGATTATTCAGCAGACTACATAATGATCACGAGCCGCCAGCTTGACGACCTGACGAAGAAAATTCAGGATCCGTCAAACCCGGCGGCACAGCTTGCATCATGGTACAACTCGCACGGGACGAAAGTCCTTCTCGTGGATGCCGCTGAAGTATATGATGACTTTAACTATGGGATTAAGAGCCCGTATGCAATCAAGTCGTTCATTTCTTATGCGTACCACCATTGGTCTGTTGCACCGAAATATGTCCTGCTTGTCGGAACCGGGTCGTGGAACACCAAGAACGGGAACGATGCTTCCAACTTGATCCCTGTTATGATGATGCAGACGTATGATTTCGGCGCCGCAGCTTCGGATAACTGGTACGCGTGCGTTGACGGCGACGATCCGATTCCCGATGTGGCAATCGGGCGGATACCGGCTAAGAACGTCGACCAGGTGAAAGCAGCGGTCGATAAAATACTTTCCTATTACTCGAATACTACTTTCGGTTGGCAGAATACCGCCCTTCTAATTGGCGGTGAGGAGAGCACATTCCATTCGGAATCTGACTTAATTGCTCGTACCATGATACCTCCGCGTTTCTTTGTGAAGCAGCTCTATACGAGCATCCAGAATCCGGCGGTGGATACGAAGTATTACGGAGTGACGCAGGACCTGCTGAATGATTTCAACCAGGGGTTATCAGTGATCAACTACATGGGCCACGGCGGCGGCGCAATATGGGCCGATAACGGAATTCTAACTAATGACGCAGTGCAGACTCTAGCCAATAAGGGGAAATATCCGTTTGTATCGAGCATGACCTGCTTTGCCGGTGCATTCGACGGTCAGATTGGTCAGCCATTAGTGTCTACTCTGTTGCTGGCACAGGATAAAGGTGCGATCGGTGTTATCGCATCTGCGGGACTCGGCTGGATGTACAATGATTTCTTCAGATC